>CAYHED010000143.1:0-4128 GCA_964355615.1 uncultured bacterium | reverse complement strand
CAGTTATTTACAGATGCCTTAGACCCGGCCGCTCTGATCACTAAAATCCGTCGGGAGCTCCCCCCCGAGGCCTCTATCGAGTTTCACTATAGGGAGAATAACAACGTCCATGACGCCAATGTACTCGAGGACTTTTTCTCCCTCTTTGAATTTGATGTTTTGATCCGACCCGCTTCGAACTTTAGCATTGTCCCCTCGCTCATTGGCGATTATGCGATGGTGTATGCGGCGGAAGACTATGATGCCGAGCAAGGAAAGGTGGTAGTTAAAATGGAGCTCTCTCCGTGAAGTGGCTCTTTGTGTTACTTACCACACTGGTCTACGCCGAGCCTTGTGTGGTGTTTGTCCATATTGGCCCCGAACTACCCCCCTATTTGGGGACTGCTGTCGCGCAGGCGCGCCTATTCAATCCCCAGACCCCCATCTACGTCCTTGCCAATGAAGTGGCCCTTAAACACCCTCCTGAAGAGTTCCTGCAGAGCCGCGCTCTGTCCGTCCCGTGTGAAAAGATCCCGAAAGGCTCTCTGCACCAAAAATTCTTAAAACAATCCAAGCTCAATCAAGGGCTGTGGTTGCTAGCTACGGAGCGGTTTTTTTATTTGGCCGACTTGATGCAGGAGTATAAGTTGGGGGATGTCTTTCACTTAGAAACCGACGTGTTGCTCTATGTCGATTTAGAGACACTGCTCCCCACGTTTAAAAAACACTACACCCGAACGATTGGCGCGACCTTTGATAACGATGAGCGGTGCATTGCGGGGCTCTTTTATGTTCCCCATCTGCGCCCGCTCAATTGCTTTTTGGAGTTTGTCGCGGAAAAGGCCAAACAGCAACCCAACGGCAATGACATGGTCTTTTTGGGTCAGTTCAAAGAGAAATATCTCAAACAATACATTGAGTCTCTCCCCATCATTATGCCCGAATATGCCGCGGAGCACCCATTAGTCAGCGCCAACGGTCGGAGGGGCTCTCGCGCAGAGGAGTTTACAAATCACTCGGCGGAGTTTAACTCCCTTTTTGATGCGGCAGCAATCGGACAGTATTTGGGAGGAGAATTCCATCGGAAAGAGCCGGGCTTCCTCAATGAGAGTTGTGTTTTTAGCCCCGCACGCCTCCAGTTTGAATGGGTAAAAGATAGCCAAGGACGAAAAGTTCCTTTCGCGATCTATAAAGAAAAAAGGTGGAGAGTCAATAATCTCCACATTCACAGCAAACAGCTAAAGGAGTTTTACTCAAGATGAAGCACTGGTTATTACTGTTCCTCGTCCCTTGTTTTCTGTTCTGTGTCCCCCTGCCGCCGAATAGGGCCGTTACCCCTCCCTTCATCTCTGGAGACGCATTCCGATCCTTCTGCGACTTTGCCTATGATGAATTGACCACTTCCATGGACCCGACCCAAGTCCAACCGGGCGAAGCGGTGTTTGTAAAAACCGATTATGCAACACACTTCTTTGAGAAAGTGCATCCCAAGATCCTACGCCCCTATGTCTTAGTCACCCACAATAGCGATGACGTCGCGCCAGGAGTGTGTGCAAAATATCTCGATGACCCCAAAATCCTCGCTTGGTTTGCTCAAAACTACGACGGGACGCCCCATCCCAAAATGCACCCCATCCCCATTGGGATCGCCAATGCCTGTTGGGGCCACGGCAATGTGCAGACATTAGCCAAAGTCCAAGCGATGCCCCTGGCCAAAAAGCACTTGGCCTATATGAATATCGTCGTTCAAACCTTTCCCTCTGAGCGGAAGGTCGTTTTCGACCACTTGGCGAAAAAAAACTACTGCCGTGTCGAGGAGAAAGTTCCGCATGAACCCTTTCTCAAAGCGATCGCCTCTTCCGCCTTTGTGGTGAGCCCTCGAGGCAACGGACTCGATACCCACCGCCTCTGGGAGGCATTGTATTTAGGGAGCATCCCGATTGTCAGAGCCTCTTCCATCGATCCCGTTTATGAAGGACTCCCCGTCCTCGTGGTCAAGGAGTGGAGCGATGTATCTGAGGAATTATTGAATAACGCAAAGCGAGAGATGGGAAAAAAGAGCTGGCAAATGGAGAGGCTCTCTATCGAGTATTGGAGGCAAGAGATCCGTAGAGTAGCCCAGCGACAGCTAGATTCATCCAAGCCAGAACGTTGAAATTCTGTGCTGCATCGAAGTGAAAAATAGTTTGGAGGATGTAGAGGCATACGGCGGCTAAGAGGGCAAAAATGCTGCTCCAAAAATTCATAGCTCCAAAATTGCGCGCCCGATCTTCTGGCGCACTATGCGCTACCAAGAAAGCCTGCGCAGGAACGAGAAAAATCCCCGCTGTAATACCTAAAACAATCAACCAGAGCCCATTGATCCAAATAGGTTCTGGCACAAATGCTAGAAGCCAACAACCGATAGAGCCCATCCCAAGACAAGGAGGAATAAGTCGGAGATTGAGCTTCAATCTCGAAGCGATCAAAGAACCGATCCCCATCCCCACCACACTAAAGGCAAAAAGGAATCCCCCGATATTGGGGTTTCCATGAAGGGTCTCAACCCCAAATGGGATAATGTTGATCTGTACAAAAGCGCCTAGAAACAAAAAATAGCTGCAAGCAAATGTAGATAAAATCAGGAATGGAGTTTTGCGCATTTCAACAAAAGTTTGATAGAGCTCGCGATAAATAAAAAGAGGAGGCTTCTTGTCTGGATTGGCCGCTTTGGTTTTAGGGATCCGAAAACTGAGATACGCCTCTACCAGAGAAAGGAGAAAACAAACGGCAAACGTGAGGGGAAATGAGGAGGGAAATACAGTATTTAATAGAGCCGCAAAGAAAGTCCCTAGGATGATACCAAAAAGTGTGCAGGCCGCTATATAGCTATTGGCGCGCATGGTGTCTTTTGGGGTAATGAGCTCTGCAATGATCCCATATTTAGAGGGGCCAAAAAGGGCCGCCAATGTAGACATGAGCACTAGTAAAATGTAAGCGGTGCTTTCCCATTGCAGGGCTGCACAAATAACGGCGAGGAAAGTGACCCCGACTTGTATGATTCGCGTAATGCGAATTACGGTTGTTTTGCTCCACCCATCCCCGAAAATGCCCCCCAAGCTCGAAAATACGATGAAGGGAAGGAGAAATAACCCCCCGATCACAGTAGAGATGGTCGCTGTGTGAGCAATCCCATTGAGGTGAATGAGAAAAAAGACGGTGAGTAGCTTGAAGAGATTTTCATTTAAAGCATCGAGAAACTGGACGATATTGAGAGTCCGAAATCCGTTTTTCAGCATAGCCCGATCTATACAAGATCAGTTAGTATTAGTCTACTTCGTAGGGGGAAGAGGGGAGGCGCTTGCCATTCAATGCGTTCCAGTAGGAGGTCATCTGACTTCCATCTGGATTTTGAACAACAATGCTGTAGACGGGGAGAAATACCTCTTTCGTCTCGCGGATCGCAAATTCATTGCCGAAGGCAGCCTGGGCAATCGATTTGATCTGAGAGGGGCGGTACCGCTTTTTGACTCGGAGGGCATGCTTGGTCGACTTGGTGACCAGCCATTGCTCTAACTTGGTCTCTGGGATCACCATCAAGCGGGGATTTTGCAAATGGAGCCGGTAGGTATTGCCAGTCTGGACAATCAGACTTTTCTTGCGGCAGCTATCGACCCAGGTATCGAGAACGTTGTTTTCGATATTGAGGAATTTTGAAAGCCCGTCCCGATCCCAAGACCCCCCGCGCGAGGCGAGAGCATTGATGATTCTAAACTCTTGGCGGGTAGCATTCGATGCAATGCAGTCGGTAAAGCCGTGAGTCTTTTCCCACGTGCCAGTATTGATGACCATCTCTCCATCGCAAAGACCCCAAAGAATCAACCCTTCTCCCGTCTTATCTTGGGAACGGAGGTATTTGACATCCATCATGAGATAAGGGACAAATTTAAGGGTGGGATCTAAGAAAACATGGTCATTGTCTTTGAGCAATTCTTTCCGATGGGCATCCATGATACTTTCGGCAGAATAACGGACTTCAAGAGTCTGAAAAGTCCCCGAGCTTAAGACATCTTCCACCTTAGAGCGAAAGCCTGGAAAGTAAATCCAGGACCAAAAGCCACCCAGACCGAGGACCACACACCCGAGCAATACCGTAACCCATCTCATAGT
>CAYHED010000142.1:0-4154 GCA_964355615.1 uncultured bacterium | reverse complement strand
TGTGGAAATCTTGACCGTGTTGAGGTCGTGATGATCATCGGTTTTTGAAGAGGAGCTCTCAAAGAGGAATAGACTGGAATCACTCTCCTTTGAGGGTGGGTAATACTGAACATCCTTAGGAGCGTGAATGAGTGGTTCAATCTCAGCTGCGGTGTCCTCGCAAGGAGTGTCCGCATAGGCGAGAGTGATGAAGAGGGGCAAAAGGTATTTAATCATGGTGAGGTCCGTCGTATTTGCATTCAGAGGCCTTGCCTATCCAGGCTTGCCGTTTAGTAAAGTCGAGGTAGACAACATGTGTCTTTAAGAACGGCAGTCCGAGGACGCCATCAAAGTGTGTAAGATTAGGGGCAATGTCAAATGCTGTCAAGTCGATCTCCCCAAAGTCCCTTCCCCCTAAAATGAGTTTAGAGGAGAGGCTGCTGCCTTGGCAAAGAGAAGATTTCATGACATTGACTGTAACACCTGTATCTAAGAGAAATCGCCCGCGCCCCAAGTCTGTTTCAGCAGTCAAAATGACTGCATCGGAAATCAGTTCAAAAGGGACCGGGGTAAGCCGTTTTAAATAGTATCCCTCCCTTTTGCGGTCATACAAATCGCTGCAGGCAAACATGACCGAGCGAGAAAAGTCCATGAATAGATTGGACTGTCCGAGGATTCCCATTCCAATGCGCCCCTGCACTTGATCTGCTCGTTCAGAAGGATCGTAAATAGTAGAGCCTTTCGTGATAAACTCAAAACTCTCTTCTTGCACTTCGAGATTTCTGACATTCATGTTTCTGATTTTTATTTCCGGCACCACATAAGCATTCACTGTGAAGTTATTTCCCCTAATATCGTGAAAACGGACTGTGCGTAAGGGGGTTTTCTGAATGTGCTCCAGAAGATCCGTTCTGAGAGAAAGGGTATGCGTTGCGCCAAGATCAATCATCAAGGAGTAAAAATTGTCCTCAATCTTGACCTCTGTCTGAGGCTCTCCCGAGCGGGGAATGAAGGTAATCGGGAAGAAAGCGTCGTGATACGGAGGTTTGACACACCCCGACAAAAGCAACAACCCCCCTCCAAGAAAGAGGAAGGGGATTTTCTTGAACCAATTAAAACTTAAAATCATAAGCAACTTCGGCTCGTAAGGTAACTTCTGGAGGGGATCTATCGTAGGGGGATGTCTGAGCTTCTGCAGAGAAAGTCGCCTTTACCTCGTTGCTCTTGTCATCGTTCGAAAGGCTGAAGTGAGTTTCGACTTCAGTTGAAGACCGGCCACTGGGGACCTCTACTTCCGTGGAGGCGGATGCGCCTACCGTTCCCCCTTGAATGCGGAGGGAAACTCGTTCCTTGCAAAGAGGTTTCCCCAAAGGAAACTGAGGCATTGCGTTATTATATCCGTAGTCGTCTCGCTGTTGACGAACGCGGGAACCCAGCTGGTCCCATCTTCCTTCGTTGCTCTCCTCCGCGCTGCAATAAGAGTTGATTCCACAGCTCTCTCCGCATTCCACTGTTTCCACATTGTCCATAGGCATTTCCTTCTTGGTTGAGAGGGTGTTTGCAAACACCCTCTGATACTCCTTTATTGGAGCGCCAAAGATCCTACAGATTTTGGGTAATAAAGGAAAATCTTTTTTTGTCAGCCATGTAAAGCGGCTTTACATGGCATCAGTAGTTCTTGAGACGAATGTCGTTTGTGGGTATGCTGTTGCCCAATAAATGAGGTAGTCAATGGCAGCAGAACCAAAAAAGTTGGGAACAGGAACTCTCCCTTCCCCGTACATTTTATTGCAACTCAAAATGAACCAAGAATCTAGAATCTACGAGGCGATAACAGCTGTTGATGATCTGGGGAATGCGTGGCAGATGGTGGCCCCACAATCTGCGCCACCAAGAGCGATTGCGCCTCTTTCTTTGCGTGAGCCAAAGCCTGAGACAGATTTATACAGCAACTTGTTTCTCTATTTCGACAGCGTGACTGGCGGGCACCAAGGTATTTTTTCCATAGAGAAGGAGTTGGGCAAAGATTTCACGGCTCTGACTATTTTTACTAGGATGGAGTGTAGTTCCTGGGGACAAGATTATGACAACATTTGTGTGCACCGGTTCATTTTTCCCCCCTCATTTATCGAGACGATTCGTCGTCCTGGGGCGGAGCCTGGGAAGATAGGCATGTCTCGTCGCTTCAGCGGCTTAAAATCTGAGTTGGGGCTGGACTCGATTCGTCGGCAATTGCCTTTTACAACAGGTGGGGAGTGTGATGTAGTATTCGTCGCAACGGAAGAAGCGCGAGAGGGAACAGTAGATGCACATACTACTGTAGAGTTGGACGCGCGAAATTTAAGCAAAAAAGGTCCCCTATTCTTGTCTTGCAGAGGTCCATCTGGCTCTGTGCGGTTTCAGCTTTCTTGTCTGAGTGAAGCACGTAAGCCGTTGTTGGATTCCATGCTCCCAAGAAAGTGAAAGGCTAGTGTTAGACTATTTGCCGTGAAAACACGGTCTCTTTCATAAGGAAAATCTTTTTTATCAGCCGTGTAAAGCGGCTTTACAACAGGGTTCTTAACCCTTCAATGAGGTAGAGGGGGCAGTTGAGAACGTCGCCGTCTTTCCGTAAGTTCATTGGGGAGGTGCGGATGAGCAACTTCGGATGATAGATATCTCCATAGGTCTTAAGGCTTTTTTTCTTAAGGGAATTTCCTGACTTGACCTCTAGAGGGTAGATGAGGTCATCTTGCTCGATTACGAAGTCGAGCTCCGCTTTCCCCTCACTTGTCCAATAAAACAAGGGATACTGACTGTGCACAAGCTCTTGCGCAACATAGTTCTCCGCCATGGCCCCCTTGAACTCTTGGAACAGCTCATTTTCATGGAGCAGAGTTTTGGCCGATAGATGAGACATGGCTCCGAGTAGGCCTACGTCGACGAGATAGACTTTAAAGGCATTCATGTCTGCATAAGCCGATAAGGGGACTTTAGGTGTGCTGACGAGAGACACCTTGTGGATCAATCCAGCCTCAATCAGCCACTGGAGCGCCACCTCAAACTCTTTGGCTCTGCTCCCCTCTCGAATAGCGGAGTAGATGAACTTTTTGTTCTCTTTAGCGAGCTGGTTGGGAATGGAATCCCACACCTGACTGATTTTCATGATCTGTTCTTTCGGGGCATGTTTGGCAAAATCTAAGCTATAGGCGTTCAGAATATTCGTCTGAATCTCGCGAACTTTGACCACATTTTGTGAACCAATATACTCGGCGACAGCTTCGGGCATTCCTCCTACAAATAGGTACTCTTTAAAATGCATGAGTAATTTTTCATGGAGATTAGGCGGAAGGGGCTCTCTGTTTTTTTGTTCCTCGATAAAATCTTTCAGCCGAACCTCTTTTAAGGCCTCGAGAAACTCAAAAAAGCTCAAAGGGTAGAGCGTGAGAAATTGGACTTTCCCAACAGGGAATCCCTTAACGTGGGCCAATTTCACTCCGAGCAGAGAGCCTGCCGCGACGATGTGATATTCGGGGGCATTTTCGCAAAAGTATTTTAGGCTATTGAGCGCATTGGGACACTCTTGAATTTCGTCAAAAATGAGCAGCGTTTTCCCTTCCACGATTTCGGCGTTCATTTCAATGGTTAGCGCTTTGAGAATCATTTTGGGATCCAGGCTGGCGTCAAAGAGCTTACAGAGTCGGGGGTTGTTTTCAAAATTAAGGCAAACGGTGTTTGTGTACTCCTCCTCACCAAACTTCTTGAGTACGAATGTCTTTCCTACCTGCCTGGCCCCCATCAGGATCAGGGGCTTTCGCTTGGACTGGCTTTTCCAGGCACAGAGGTTTTTCATAATTTTTCGTTGCATGTCCTTATTTTACCCCATTTTCACATTTATTCGTTCCAAAAAATGCGATCCCCTCCACTTATTCGTTCCAAAAAGTGTGACAAATAATCGTAAGTATCTTATGTACAGCATATTGCTGTTTTTTCAGAAGGGGTGGCTCATGCATTCCTCCCTGAGGTCTGATGTAAAGCGGCTTTACACTTGATCCGCTGGGCTGAATATGGCACTCTAGGGTGAGGATGGAGGTATCTCGATGTTACAGGGCGAATTTACAGAAAGCCAGATCAAGGTTTTAGAGCAATTTGTCACGACGGCGACGGGGGATGTGTTCGCTTTGCGCAACCTGCCG
>CAYHED010000141.1:0-4314 GCA_964355615.1 uncultured bacterium | reverse complement strand
CCGCCCTACGACCCGGCAAAGGGCTTAGGCCCTTTGCAAACCCAAATAGGTTTCCAAAGGACTCCTGTCCTTTGGTAGGGGTATGGGGACAAAGTCCCCATCTCTGTGCGTCCTCTCTCTCCTCTCTGTGCCTCTGTGGTTAATTTTTTTCTCCCCTTCCCCCTTACTTGCCGCTCTTGCGCTTCTCGATGTAGCTCACCACATCGCCCACAGTCTTCAGCTTCTCCGCATCTTCTTCTGAAATCTCAAATCCAAAGCGCTCTTCAAAAGTCATGATGAGCTCAGTCAAGTCCAAAGAGTCTGCATTGAGATCTTCAATGAATGATTTTCCCAACGTCACATCCGCAGCCTCAACTCCGAGTTGCTCCACGATAATATCGATCACTTCTTGTTGTACTTTCATAAATTTCCTTCATCTATTTTTTGTTTATATCACCATTCCACCATCGACCGCGAGAACCTGTCCGGTCACATAACTCGCAAGATCGCTGGCTAAAAAGAGGGCTACCTGAGCAATTTCATTCGGTTGCCCAATACGTCCCATAGGTATTTTTTCTAAAACGGCAGATTTCGTCGCTTCTGGAAGAACTCCCGTCATGGAAGTCTCAATGTATCCCGGCGCGATACAGTTCGCCCGAATATTGCGGCTCACAAGCTCTTTTGCTAAAGATTTTGTCAGACCGATCATCCCCGCTTTGGACGCTGCGTAGTTGATCTGCCCCGCGTTCCCAGTAAGCCCAATAACCGAAGAGATATTGATGATGACGCCAGAGCGAGCTTTCATCATCGAACGGGCCAATGCACGGCACGTATTATAGACCGACTTGAGATTCGTATCTAACACGAGGTCCCAATCCTCTTCGCTCATCCGCATGAGGAGGTTGTCCCGAGTGATCCCCGCATTATTGACTAAAATATCTACCTTGCCCCACTGGCTAAGGAGGGTCTCTACCGCCTGATTCACTTCATCAGTTTTGGAGATATTTAGGAGAAAAGAGGCACTTTTTTGCTCAGGCAAGTGCTTGGCCGCATCGATCTCTTGCAGGGCCGCTGCAGCCCGCTCGCTATTTGTTCCAAAAATCACCACATCGGCGCCATGACGCGCAAAGAGGACCGCAATCGCCTTGCCAATCCCTGCAGTCCCGCCCGTAATCAAAGCGGTTTTCCCCTTTAACAATTGCATATTGATAACTCCTGCATAGCAATATCGAGATCAATAGGGACTTCGACAGATCGGATGGGCTGAGGAATGCCGATTTTTCGGTTGAGCCCGGTGAGCGTCTTGCCACAGCCGATTTCAAAGAAGAAGTCCACCTTCCCTTTCATCGCCAAAATCCCTTGCTCCCAGCGAACCGATTCAGTCACTTGAGCCGTCAGATACCGTTTGATCTCCGCCGTCTCTTTGACAAAGGCGCCCGGAACGTTCATGACTAATTCAATCGCGCTCTCTTTAAAAGAGATTTTGTCTATGATAGGAGCTAGCCCTTCCCTGGCCGACTGCATCAGGCCGCTATGAAACGCGCCGTGAACTGTCAGCGGAACGATCCTTTTCGCTCCCCTTTCTTTAAGACGAACAGCTCCCTTTTCAATCCCCTCTCTCGTCCCCGAAATAACCGTTTGTCCTGGAGAATTGTAGTTGGCCACCCAAACGCCCTCCAGCCCGCGAACCGCCTCAGAGACCTCTTCTCCGTTCAGCCCCAAGACAGCAGCCATGCCACCGGAGGTTTTTTCGCAAGCCGCATTCATTAAAAGAGCTCTTTCGCGCACGAGGAGAAGCCCATCTTGAAAAGAGAGCCTCCCTGAGGCGACTAGAGCAGAGTACTCGCCGAGGCTCAAGCCCGAGCAGATCTTTGGGGTGAGGGGTATAGTGCGAAGGAGGGCCATGCTCGTGACGAAAATACCGAGCTGGCTGTATTTGGTCTGATTGAGCAACTCTCCAGGTCCCTCAAAAATGATTTTCGAGAGCGGCTCCTTCAGAAGGTCGTCCGCCTCCTCAAAAACTTGCCGAACGATCGGAAATGCTTGGGAAAACTCTTTGCCCATCCCCACATATTGGGCCCCTTGTCCAGGGAATAGAAATGCAATTTTTTTCACTCAGCCCTCAAGAGTGCAGCTCCCCAAGTCAACCCTGAACCAAAAGCAGTCAAAAGGATCTTCTCGCCAGGACCGACGGTGTGCGATTTTAAAAGCTCATCCAAAGCAATCCCACAAGAAGACGCTGAAGTGTTGCCATATTTATGAACTGTTTTGTAAATCCGATCTCCGGGAAGGTGAGGAAACCTCTTTGCAATCGCATCGATGATCCGCACATTGGCCTGGTGGGGAATCAGCCAACTGATCTCCTCCTCTTTGCAACCAGCCGCGTCCAGACACTCTTTGCAAGCCGCCTCCATTCTGCGGACCGCGTGTTTGAACACCTCATTGCCCGACATCTTGATGAAGTGGAGCCTATTTTCAACAGTGGCAGCCGTTGTGGGCTGACGAGAGCCCCCACCCGGGATAACCAACAGCTCAGCCTGCTCTCCATCGGCGCCCAGCTGGATCTGTTCAATCGCCAATCCCTTCCCTTCAGAAGAGACGACATACGCGCTCGCCCCATCTCCAAAAAGGACGCAAGTAGAGCGATCTGTATAGTCGGTAAAGCTAGAGAGCTTTTCAGAGCAGATGACCAGGACATTCTTATAGGTGCCCGACACAATCAGAGCCCGAGCCAGAGACAAGGCATAAAGCCCCCCCGTACAAGCCGCCCCAATGTCGACAGCTCCTGCCCGCGTTGCGCCAATCATTTTTTGAATCAAGCAAGCCGTGCTCGGAATCGGGCAATCGGGCGTGAGGGTCGCCACTAAAATAAAATCTACCTGACTGGCGTCCAATTGAGCGGCAGCTAGCGCCTTGAGAGCAGCAGCGGCCCCCATATGAGAGGAGAACTCATCGGGCCGAGCAATACGCCGCTCCTTCATTCCTGTGCGGCTGACGATCCACTCATCGGTCGTGTCAACTATTTTTTCGAGGTCTTGGTTCGTCAACACCCTCTCAGGGAGATAGGACCCGGTACCCGTAATTTTGGCTTTCTTGATCATTGTGGGGCAAGTTTACCTAATTTGCCCTTAATTGGAAAGAGCTTCAAGAAAAACTTACCCTTGTTTTTGGATAGAAGTTTTGGTACGGTGGAGGGATGAAGTACCCCGACGACCTCACCTCCCTCATCGCCCACCTCAAAAAGCTCCCCGGCGTCGGGGCTAAGACAGCCGAGCGCTTTGCCTTCGAGCTCCTAGGCTGGTCCCAAAATCAGCTCGCCCAACTAGGCACCCTCCTCGGTGAAATCCGAGCCAAGATCCCTCCCTGCACCACCTGCGGCTGCCTGACCCAAGAAGGAGCCTGCCCCTTTTGCAACCACACCGGAAGAGACCCCCATTCCCTTTGCCTCATCGCATCCCCCCGCGACGCCTACGCCATCGAAGAGACAAGGACATTTCGCGGCCTCTACCACGTCGTAGAACATTTGCTCTCCCCTTTAGATGGACGCCACTCTGAAGCCCTCCGCGTCGATCGGATCGTCGCCCGCTTGGACAACGTGAAAGAACTCATCATCGCATTCGACTCCACGTTAGAGGGAGACACAACGGCACTCTTCTTAAAGAATCAACTCGCTCGGCCCGGCCTCTCCATCTCTCGGCTCGCATTCGGCCTTCCCGTCGGCAGCAGTCTCGAATACATCGACGGCGGGACGCTCGCGCGCGCCCTCGTCGGCCGCCAAAACTTGCAGTGATCTATAAAGTCTTGATTTTAGAAGTTTACTTCTACTGAACACACTCGTTAGAATATACATCTCAAATACAGGATAAAACGAATGTCACTGCAAACTATTCCTACTACCAGACCAAACAACCCATTTTTTGGCACATTACCAGACGAACTGATTCAACATGTTTTTGGGTATCTGAAAGGACCACCACCCTACTTAGATAGAGCCCTGATTGCTACAGAAACCGTTTGCAAAGACTGGCAAAGTAACCTCATCTTAAGAGAGGAGCGCGCAAGCGCAACCCCCCGAATAGCACAAAGTATAGAGGCGCAATTCCCACAAGCACTCGTTCAAGCGTTCCAACACTACCACACACGGCTCGGTCTATTGCCCGTGCTCAACTTAGGAGCCAAGATGGGAACCCGCGACTACATCGATTATCTAAGCCCTGCGCAAATGACTCAGTCGGTCATGCAGTTTAATGAGCGTTGTGGACGCCACGCTACCCGTCCCGGCGTTGCCTTCAAAATTCATAGCAGAGAAAGGGATTATACTCTGGCTATTTTTCA
>CAYHED010000140.1:0-4314 GCA_964355615.1 uncultured bacterium | reverse complement strand
GCTGGTGTTAGGTTTGTCTATATGCATAGATTTGCCTAGATTTTTTTGAGCGGTAAACAACCCCGTTGCTGGAGTCGAATGCCTAGATTGCTGATAAATAGACCGTTACGGTTGTATTCGTCCGATTAGTTTACAGTATATGCGAAAATGCGGATTGTGTAAACTTGGCAGACACCCGTTTTAGAGAGAGGGCTATGAAAATCTTACTGACTGGAGCGAATGGATATATCGGCACTCGTCTTCTACCTCGTTTGGTAGACGAGGGGCATGAGATCTATGCTCTGGTAAGAAGCCGTTCTCGAATAGTTATCCCTGAAAAATTTCAATCTCGACTTCATGTCATTGAGGCGGACCTCCTTGACCCTTCTTCTTTATTACAAATCCCCACCGACATCGATGCTGCTTACTATCTCGTCCATTCCATGAGTTATTCGCAAAAATTTGCCGAGCTGGAGGCCGCTTCGGCCCAAAATTTTGTGGATCGGCTGGAAAATACGAAAGCGAAACAAATCATCTACTTGGGGGGGCTCTCCAACGAAGAGCACCTTTCGCATCATCTCACTTCGAGGAAAAGGGTAGGGGAAATTCTCAAGAGGGGCAAAGTTCCCGTAACCATTCTGATGGCTGGGATCATCGTCGGTTCGGGAAGTGCTTCGTTTGAAATCATCAGAGACCTGGTCGAAAAGCTGCCGGTGATGGTGGCTCCCAAATGGCTTGAGCATCTCACCCAACCGATCGCTGTACGGGATGTTCTCACTTATTTAACGCTTGTTTTGGGCCATCCTGCCTGCTTGGCCCAGTCTTTTGAGATCGGGGGGCCCGATGTCATGAGCTACAAAAACCTTCTGTTAAATTTCGCTAAAATGCGAGGGTTAAAACGAAAGATTTTTACGGTCCCCATCCTTACTCCGCGCCTCTCTTCCTATTGGCTATTTTTTGTGACTAGCACAAGCTTTTCCCTCGCGCGCTTCCTCGTCGAAAGTCTCATGAATAATGCGATTTGCAAAGAAAATCGAATTCAAAAGCTGTTTCCCAGAAACCTACTCTCTTATGAAGAGGCTCTACAACTGGCTTTTACCCGCATCGAAGAGGATTGGGTCCCTTCAAGTTGGAAAGATACCTTAAGTGGCTCTACTCTCAATCCGGATCTCTCGATTTACGTCCATGTTCCTCGATTCGGTATTCTGAGCGATCGACGGGTGATCTCTTTTTCTTGCCCTGTAGAAGAGGTGCAAAAACGGATTTGGTCTCTAGGCGGAGATCGAGGTTGGCTTGCAATGAATTGGGCTTGGAAATTAAGGGGTTTTCTAGACAAGTTGGTGGGAGGAATTGGATTGCGCCGGGGGAGAACTCATCTCTCTCAACTCAAAGCGGGAGATGCTCTTGATTTCTGGCGTGTTTTATTGGCGGATGAAAAAAATCGCCGTCTTCTCCTCTATGCTGAAATGAAATTGCCAGGTGAGGCATGGCTTGAATTTGAACTCACCCCTCATCACCTCAAACAAACGGCCTCATTCCGTCCCAATGGAGTCTGGGGTAGGTTTTATTGGTATAGTCTTTACCCATTTCATGTTCTTATTTTTAGCCAACTAGCAAAGCACATCGCAAAGGGCGACTCAGAATGAAGTTTCGAAGGTCACTTTTTTTATTCAGGCGTGATTTGCGATTGGAGGACAATACAGGGCTTATCTTTGCGTTGCAATCTTCGGAAGTGGTCATTCCCGCCTTTATCTTTACGCCAGAACAAATCGAGAAAAACCCTTTTAGAAACGATCATTGCCTGAAATTTATGATTGAATCTCTCAAAGATCTCGAAAGTCAACTAAAGAAAAAAGGGGGGAAACTTTTCTTTTTCAAGGGAAATCCCGAAGAGGTGGTCAGCAAATGTGTGCGTGAACTTAAAATTGAGGCTTTGGTAGTCAATCGAGACTATACTCCCTATAGCCAGCAAAGGGACAAAAAACTCGAGAAAGTTTGCAAAATGGGCTCGATTCCATTTCATTCTTTCGATGATGCTCTTCTTCATCCCCCCGAAGAGACTTTGAAAAAAGATGGAAAACCTTACTCGATTTTTACTCCCTATTTTCGGAATGCCTCAAAACAGAAAGTGCTCCCTCCGGTACACAATCGAGCGACCCATTACTTCCGTGGATCGATCCCCTTTGCAGAAGACAAGTCGATCTTTCCTAGACAAACCGTAGAAAATGGGTTGGTTGGAGGAAGGTCGGAGGCTCTCAAAATTCTCAAAAAACTAGGTTCTTTTGGCAAATACGGGAAGCTGGGCTCCTCACATCTGTCCCCTTATCTGAAATTCACCGTCTGCTCCCCTCGCGAAGTCTATGCGGCCATCCGCGACAATTTAAGTGTGCACCACGAGCTGATTCGTTCTCTCTACTGGAGAGACTTTTTTACATCGATTGCGTTCTTCTTTCCTCACGTCTTTAAGGGTGCCTTTCGCCCTCAATTTGATAAGCTCAAGTGGTCCTCTAACAAAAAAGCTTATGAGCGATGGTATGAAGGGACTACCGGTTTTCCGATTGTCGATGCAGGAATGAGGGAGATGAATAAAACAGGCTTTATGCATAATCGCGTTCGAATGATTGCAGCCTCATTTCTCATCAAAGACTTACACATCGATTGGAGATGGGGTGAAAAATACTTTGCTCAAACCTTGATCGATTATGACCCTGCTGTGAACAACGGGAATTGGCAATGGGTAGCTAGTACTGGAAGCGACGCCCAACCTTATTTTCGTATTTTCAATCCGTGGAATCAGCAGAAAAAATTCGACCCTGACTGTACTTATATTAAACAATGGATTCCCGAGCTTCGCGATTTGCCGCCTAAAGCGATTCATGCTTGGTATGAGGAAAAATACCGCGCTGGATCTAAAAAATATCCAGCTCCAATGACCGATCATGAAACGGCAGCCAAAGAAGCTCTTGAGGCCTATCGGGGATAATTCAAATATGGAAAGAAATCTCGGCGAACAGCCGATCACCCACATTCTGGTGGAAAATAACCTGAAGAGTGGGGACCTGGTTTCAGCATCTACGGAACATATCACCTACAAAATGGTCTCACGGGCCTGCGCAGGGCGCCGACTAACACCTCATGTGCAGACAAAAATTTGCAATGCGCTGAATAAGGCTACCGGTAAGGTCTTCACAGTCAAGGATCTCTTTAACTACTGAGGAAATATGCATCTGACAAGTCGAGCTTTTCAAGAGGGCAAAATCATCCCGTCGCTCTATACCTGCGAGGGAAAAAATATCAATCCCCCTTTGGAGATTTCAGGAGTTCCTAAGGGGGCAAAAAGTCTCGTCCTCATCTGCGATGACCCGGACGTTCCCAAAACCCGCCGTCCCGATGGGATGTATGACCATTGGGTAGTCTTCAACATGCCGCCCGACACAAAAGGGATCCCAGAGCACTCTACTCCGCCGGGGATACAGGGGAAAAATACCAATGGGCAAAATCAGTATACAGGCCCTTGCCCTCCCGATCGGGAGCATCGCTACTTCTTTAAGCTCTACGCGTTGGACTGGATGCTGGATCTCCCTGCTGGCGCAACCAAGAAAGAGGTTGAACACGCAATGCGGGGCTCTGTCATCGCCGAATGTGAGTTGATGGGGCGCTACGAAAAAAACAAAGGATATTAAAGGGTGGGGCTCGCTAAGATGAAGAAAAAGGAGCTTTGAGTGATTATTTGTCTGGCTACGGCTCTCTCGGCGTTGTACTCCACTCTCGACCCTTCTTCGATCTCTCAGCATTTTGCGTTTTATGAGCTCTATCCTGAGACGACCGAGGGGCGGGAATCACTCAAGCACGCTTGGGAGCTGCTGAGCGGGGGCTGCACCGATTGCGTCTCTGAGCTGAAACTTCCCGTTTTGGATCCCAAACCGTTCATCGCGTTCATCAACCGGGCGCAGTCAGAAGGCCCCCCTTTGCTAGATGAGGCGTCGCTGGTGATTATCGAGCGGCTGGCGCGTCATTTGGGCAATCGGAGATTGAAGGGGTTTGGCCTCTGGGAAGAGAAAAAGCTCTTCGATATCGCCGATGGGGAAATTGACCTGGCGCGGGGGCTGCTCGTGGCGGATCTGGGCAATACGCCTGAGGCGCGCCAAAAAGTGCGGAGCTACGAGGCGCATATCGATCTGATGGCGCTGCAGATCGCGGCGAGGCTCAAAGTCGATGCCACTGCGCTGGAAAAAATCCGCGCGATCAATGATTACATTTTCTCCGAAATGAGGTTCCGATTCCCTCCTCACTCGCTCTACGCAAAGGAGATCGATATCTACACCTTTCTCCCTT
>CAYHED010000139.1:0-4332 GCA_964355615.1 uncultured bacterium | reverse complement strand
TGACCAGAGCGTCCCCCTTTTGCACTGCAAAGGGATCGTTGGAGCCGCAAACAATCAATTGAGCCACCCCGAAATCTCCTCGCAACTGGCTGCCCGTCAGATCCTCTATGCCCCCGATTTTATCGTGAATGCAGGCGGCGTCATTAATCTATCAACCGAACTCCTGCCCGGCGGCTACCAATCCAGAGCAGCGAGAGATAAAACGGAAGGCATTTTTCAAGTGCTAACCAAAGTCTTTCAACGAGCTAAAATGGAAAACAGACCCACAACGGAAATAGCCACCACCCTAGCCGAAGAAAATCTCAAGAAATTCGGTTCATCCAGCTAAAGGTTGTAAAAATGAGAAAAATAGCGATTAGGGGCCTTGCCCTAAAAACCCAAAATAGGTAAACTCTCCCGAATCGTACAGGAGGGGCCTTTGAAAAAGTGTTTGTGTGCGGCTATTTACTTGTTCGTTTCCTCCCTATTTGGGGACATCCAACCATCAGCAGAGACTGATAAAATGTCGAATTATTTTTATGACTTAGACCAAGTTCGCTATGAGCTCTACCAGACCAATGAGGGGAAGAATTATAACTGGTTGTTTTTTCCAGGCGGTCCAGGGGCAGATTCTAGCTACCTTCGAAGCCTTGTTGACGAATTGCACCTGCCAGGCAATGTGTGGCTGATCGACCTTCCTGGAAACGGCGGCAACACAAATAGTTCTTACTCTGATAACTTTGACCGTTGGTTCGAGATCTTCCCCCGAGTGGTCCAACAATTTAACAACCCTGTGGTTGTAGGGCATTCATTTGGGGCTATGCTCCCTTTGCTCTATCCAGAATTAGAACTCTCTCTAAGAGGGTTGGTCATTCTTAATTCGACTCCCGTATTGTGGTTAGAAGAGGCTGCCGCCTATTCAAAACAATTCAACCTCCCCGATCTTACCAACGATATGCAAGCGTTTATTCAAAACCCCACCCAAGAAACTTTTGATGTAGCGCTAGGTGCCTGCATGCCCTACTACTTCCCCAAAGAGACCCTAGAAAAGGGAAGGGCCCTGCTTTCTCAAGTCCCTTTCCAGTATCGTCCAGCAGTTTGGGGGCAGATCAGAGCCATTGAAGGGAGGGTACTCGCCAAATGGATTCCTCAACAGACCCCCACATTGATTATCGGTGCGAAATATGATTGCATCTGTCCTTTCTCCTTATTCAAGAACGATCAGAGATTCCATCGGAAAAATATAAGATTATTGTTTGTGGAAAATGCAGGACATTGCCCTTGGGTAGAAGACCCTGCAGCTGTAAGAGAAGCTTTTGAGGCATTCTCCTCCCAACTCACTACGGAGAAGTAGAGTGCCTACTCACAGACCTAAAATCTCCATGACAAAGACATCAGGAAAGCGAAAAAAATCTTCAGAAAGTACGCAGAAAAAGACTTATCGTCTTAAAAAAGGGATTCATTTATCCACGCATGACCCTTTAAAGACTCTGACTAACCAGAAGTTTGTCGCTCAGGCTTTCTGGGAGTGTTTAAGAGATAACGATCCCGAGGGAGCCGCTGAAATTATCGCAATCCATGTCACGGCTCTGAATAAGTCACAGCTAGCTGAAGAAGAGGGAATCCCACGTTCTACAATTTACCACTACCTTCGAAACAAAAATCCCACCTTGAAGACGATCGCGAAACTCGTCCATTTTTGTCTGTGATCTATCTTGGCTTTGCAATTTTTTAGGCCAGTAGTTCTAAACACGCGGATAACTTGAGATTTCTCTGGTAGCCGAGCAGTGCCTGGGCGACCTTTTTCTGGGTGACTTCGAGGGGCGGTAACGAATGCGCTACCATCGGTTCTTCGGGGAAAAAAAGTGCTTTTTCTTGTCCCAGCTTCCGCACTTGTTGGTCTCTATGCCACATGAGCACAAGGGCAAAGAGGTGCTCTACTGCTTGGGCGGCGAGGAGGGGGTCTTCTTGCTCGCCGACCAGTGCCTCAATCTGTCCCACCTTCTGGGCCACATCCAAATAGTTCTTGGGTCCTCGCAAGAATGAGAACAATAGTTGCTTTTGCTCCCCTAACTGGGGATTGGTGGCCAGCTCAATGGCGCGCTGGCAGGAACCTTGTGCAAGCTTGGCCCACTCTTGACTGAAACCTTTCTTGCGGAGGAGCGCGGCAACGGCTTCGTCGGGAAGGGGGTGGAATGTGAGGGGGATGCAGCGAGATAAAATCGTCGGCAAAATCTCTTGGGGACTACTGGTAATGAGGATAAATTGGGTGTCGGGGGCGGGTTCTTCGAGTGTTTTGAGGAGGGCGTTGGCGCTGGCTGGCTGCATCCGTTCGGCGGCATCCAACACAAACACCTTCCTCGTGGCTTCAAAGGGGGCTGTGTGTTCTCGGTCGATGAGGCGGCGGAGGGTCTCGATGGCGTAGAGGCCCCCTTTTCCTTCGGGGCCGTGGAGGTGGAAGTCGGGGTGGTTGCCCCCTTCAATACGCTCGGGAGAAGTTTTAAGGAGGTGGGCGGAAAGAGCGAGGGCAAACTGCCTTTTACCGACTCCTTCGGGGCCGATAAAGAGGAGGGTTTGGGGGAGGGTGCCGGCGGCGGTTGCGTGGAAGAGGTAGGCTTTGAGGAGGTCGTGGCCGAGGAGTGTTTCAAACATGTTGGTGGATCAGGCGCATGGCGTGTTCATAAACTGTGGCGATCGATTCTTGTGCGTCGATGAGGTGGAAGCGTTGGGGTTCTGCGCGGTGGATCTGTAGGTAAGCTTGCCGGATGCGGGAATGAAACTCGAGGGTCTCTGCTTCAATCCGGTCGTGGTGCTGTCTCGCTTTTGCACGAGCGAGCCCAATAGCTGGAGGGATGTCGAGGTAAAGGGTCAAATTCGGCTTGATTCCTTGGGAGATGAACTGACAAAATTCAGTCACTTTTCCTATCCCTAATCCTCGGGCTGCTCCTTGATAGCTGACCGAAGAATCGTTGAAGCGATCGCAGAGGACGATTTTCCCCTCTTCTAAAGCGGGGCCGATCGCCTTGTCGATATGTTCAGATCGGGCGGCGAGGAAGAGGCAGAGCTCCGCTTGGGGAGTCATTGAGCCTCCTTGCAGCAGAAGAGTCCGGATCTGCTCTCCAAGGGGGGTTCCTCCGGGCTCTCGGGTCTTAAGGACCTTGTGCCCCTCTTGGGTGAGCTGGCGGGAGACTTGGTCGATCAGAGTCGACTTGCCGGCTCCCTCACCCCCTTCAAACGTGATGAAGAGGCCCCTTCTCACACTTCTGCAACCGCTTCGATTTTCTGGGCACCTACAACGAGGTCTTTTTCCTCTTTGATGTTGACGAGGCGAACGCCTTGGGTCGATCTGCCCATGACGCGCACTTCATCCATTCGAATGCGGACTGCTTGTCCGTCTCCGGACATGAGGAGGACGCTATCGGCGTCTGTGACGCTGAGGGCTGCTATGACAAGGCCATTGCGGTCAGAGGTGATGATGGAGCGAACTCCTACGCCGCCTCGATTGGTTTGGCGGAAGCCGTCCACTTTGGACCGTTTTCCGTAGCCGTTTTCGCAGATGACCAAAATGGTATCTTCAGGGGAAACCACTTCGCAGCTGACGACTTTGTCTTTCTCATTTTTCAACGTGACGCCGCGAACGCCTCTTGCGACTCGTCCCATATCTCTGACGAGGGACTGATCGAAGCGAACGGCCATTCCGCCCCGAGTAAAGAGCATGATTTGCTGGTCTTTATGGGTCATCCGTGCGGCGATGAGTTCATCCCCTTCGTCGATATTGAGGGCAAAGACCCCTTTGCGGCGCGGGTTGCTAAATTCAGAGAGCTGGGTCTTTTTCACAACCCCTTTGAGGGTGGCGAGCAAGATGGATGCCTCTTCTTCAAAGTTCTTCACGCGCAAAATGGCGGCCACTTTCTCATTTTCCCGGAGGTCTTCTAAGAGGTTGATGATGGGGCGCCCTTTCGTACGGCGGCCTGTTTCAGGAATTTGCCATACTTTAGTCCAATAACATCTGCCGTGCGTGGTGAAGATCAAGAGATAATCATGTGTAGAGGCGACATAGATGTTTTTCAGCGTGTCGGCCTCTTTTTTCATCTCCATGCCAATGACGCCGGCGCCACCTCTTCGCTGTTCGCGGAAGGTGTTGATCGGCATTCTCTTGATATAGTCATCACTGGAAATCGCAATGACCACCTGTTCATCGGCGATGAGGTCTTCCATTTGGAACTCCCCTTCGGCGGCGATGATTTTGGTTTTACGCTCCGATTTTTGTACTTTGCGGAGTTCTTCGAGCTCTTCTCGGATGATGTCTTTAACCATCTCGTCAGAAGCCAAGATCGCTTTGTAGTGGGCGAT
>CAYHED010000138.1:0-4377 GCA_964355615.1 uncultured bacterium | reverse complement strand
CAAAGTCAAAAAAAGCCCAAGTTACTGGGATAAAGAGCACGTCTACTTAGATGAGATCGATCTGGCCATCATCCCTGAACAGAAAACAGCCCTCAACCTCTTTGAGAACGGCGAATTGGATTTTGTGACGACACTCACGATGCCGCTCAATACCGACGATCTTTTGTACTGGCAAAGAAAGGGACACCTCCTCTCCGCACCTGTGGCAGGCACGTCATTTTGCACGTTCAATATGGAGCGGTTCCCCTTCCACAATTTAAATATCCGCAAAGCTCTTTCACTTGCGATCGACCGCAATGCCATCTTGCGTCATATTTCCCCTTTTGCAAATCGGGCTGCGACTCGCTGCATCCCCCCAACCCTTCTCCCCAATGCGCAAAAGATCCTTTTCCCCGACTTTTCTCCTGAACTCGCTCGGGTCTATTTAAAAAAGGGTCTCCAAGAACTCGGAATCGATCTAGCCACCTTTGAAAAAGCCTGCGTCTTGTCCTTTGACAACTCAGAAGACCGGAAGAAAATTGCCCAGGTGATCCAGCAACAGTGGAAAGAGGTCTTCGGCATCCATATCACCCTGCAGACTCTCGATGTTAAATCGCACTTGCACCGCCTCTTGAGTCGCAATTATGCGATTGCGATTGCCCAATACATTGCCCAATACAATGATGCAAACAATATCCTGGAGAGGTTCAAACATAAAGCAACGCAGAAAAATCTTCCCGGATTTGAAAATGCCGAATATATTCGCTTGCTCGATGAAGCTGCGGCTACGTCCAATACGGCGCAAAGAGAGACCCTTTTAGCTCAGGCAGAAGAAACCTTTTCTTCCGAGATTCCCATCGTCCCACTTCACCACTTCAGCCAACACGTGCTCGTCAATGACGACTACACAAATCTTGAATTTTCTCCGATTGGAAACCTTCTCTACAAAAATATGCGTCCCCAATGAACCCATTTGAGATCATTCCTTCTTATGTGATTACTGGAGTCGATGATCCAACTCCCTTTGATCTCTTTACAAAGATGATGCAGAAGATTGTCGATGCGGTCATTCCCGCACAATTGAAAGAAGAGGCTGCCCAATGTTCTAAGCATCGGCCTGAAATCTACGCTCGGTTCATTCAGATGCTCCCTATCTTGACCCACTCTTCTCTCAATCCCAACATGAACGTTCTCTCTGTTACGTTGATCTGCCCTTCACAGTATACGCATGGTATGGGTCGTTATTTGACAGAGACGCTGATTCAGTGCTTAATCCCCGGACACCCCCTCAATATCATCAGCACGCTGGGTATCAACTTCCAATTCAAGCGCCACCATTCAGCCAAGTTCTATGTGGCCCAAAGGGGGGTTGCAATCATGACCACGGAAGAGTTTGCCCAGATCCAACAAAATCTGGGAACGCTCATGACCAATATGCGGATCAATATGCTTTCCGTGTACCGCACTCAGTACCTCTCTTCCCTGCGCGGTCTTGCAACCTCTAAAAAATTCGTCTTACCAGATATCCCAATCCCTGCAAACCAACCAGATAGAGATCTCTACCGCCACATTGGCGATGAAGAGCGCCTCTCCCAGATCACACAGAATATTACCCATCTATTGCATACAAGGCCCCAGATTTTCGACCGGGATGTATTCCACGAAATGAATACTATCACCCACCTTTTCGGCGGCGCATTCGGACTGGCGCGGGATCCAAAACATCTAGGACGCATCGTGGCCTATCAATATCTGTTTAAAAAGATCATTCAAGAAAAAACACATAAAGCAGAACAAGAACGGCATCTAACCGTAAAAGTATTAAGAACTTTCTTAGGAGAAAAAAAACAAGTACTTGCCGTATTAATCGGCATGAATCTCGTCAAAGAATCGGAGCGTTTTGAAATCCGCAATCTACTGGAAGCGATCCGAACTTCCTTGCCCGATGTCTCTTACGTGGAAGATTCCATGATTGCCGACCGACGCCATGAGAAAATCCGTTTCTTCTACCTCGAGGTGGAAAAACAAATGGCTTTTTCTCACGAAGAGATCAAACGGCTCAAGCAGCAACTCCCCCTCGAATTGACCCGGCAAATCGAAAACATGACCCATCCAATCTTCATGCCCCGCAATGAAGAAGAACTGATGAGAAATCTCATTAATCTGAGTAAACAACTCAAGTACGTGCGAGATCTTCCCCAGATCAGCATCCACTATGAAAAACAGACCGACACAGAGCTTTTTTTCACAATCCTTCTCGTCAGACTCATCACGAAAGAACACCCAACTTTCTACCAGATTTTGAAGAAAACCCCCATCGCCCTCAAGATCGATGTGGATGATCTCCGCAATATGGGTGTACTCAAGCAAAAATATACGAAAGAGGCGGCTGTCTTGAGGGTCTGTACCGAAAAAGCTTTCTTCTTCCGGCTAGACCACTCTGTTGACTTGCTGAAAGCGAGACAAAAAATTTCTCAGGAACTCAATCGTCTCTTAGGAGAATTTCGCGATTTCAATGGAGGGATGATTCTCAAACAAGAAGAAGCTCTCCAACAACTCAAACAGTTGATTGGCCGTATATCAGAACATCAGGGGCTTCTATTGGAAAACTACTTCTATTCTTTAAGACCCGGAACGATGCCGACTATCTTCGAACCCCAACTGCTCAAACACCATTTCGACTTGCTGTGCGAGTCTCTCCTCTTGGGCAAACGGATGACCCGCTCGGCAGGGGATTTTTTACTCAGCTTTATTTACCCCGTCTCTTCAGAACAAAAAGAAGAGGTTTTCCAGGCCATTGGGAGACTACAACTCCCCTCCTACTCCTTGACTCACGCATCTTTGCAGACAGAAAAGGGGCTAGCCATCGGCTTCATTTTCCGCGCCTCTACTCCAGAGTTCAAACAGAGCTTTGAAGAGGCCCTCAGTGAATGCGAATATTCCGCTCTACATCATTAAAAGCGCCAGGTACCTGCTTCCCACTGCGATCGATCAGTTGGAGCCGCACGGTGTGCGAACCCGCCTCTAGACCCCGAATGTAGTAGGGCTGCCAGGAAGAGAGCGTTCTCTTGACCTTCCCATCGATGGTCAAACGGACCTTATACCCATCCGCGCTCAATTCACAGTTAGAAAGATAAAAATCGAGCAACACAGGCTTGCTCTCTGTCAGGTATAACTGATTGGTGGGCTCATTGTAAGTGAGGTAAGGTTTCCCCAGATCCATATCGGAGCGATTGCTTTTGGATCCGACGTAAAAGGTGATCGCCTGATAAGTATTTTCTCCCTTAAGGCTCTCACCAAAAGAACGGGCAGGAAAGAGCCGTACCGTATGCATCCCCTCTTTTAACCGGTAAGGGAGCTTAAACTTATAGCTCGTATCGTAGTAATACCCTTCCTCATTGAAAGGATCGATCGCATTGTCCTTGACCGCCAAATAGGGCTCGTTGTCCACAATCACATGAAGAGTCTGTCCCATTTCACTTTGGGCCAATTCATCCGCCCTGGCACCGGGGGTGTTCATCCCCAAAGCATACCCATCAATCCGGAACTGGACCCAAACTGGGTTGGAATCGTATACCTTCCCCTGTTGAGGGATGGCCAAAGCCAAAACAACGACGCTAGACTCAGGGGCCCGAGCAACGGGAATGACCTGGATAGAGTCATCTGACTCGACGGTGACAGGTTGTGCAGCAAGAAGGCTGAAGGCGGCAAAGATCGTAGGGAAGAGAGTCATAACTACTCCGGGTAGAAACCTCGTCATACCCTCTTTGCATTTATTTTTTCAAGATCCTTGTACATAATCGGACAATCATCTATTTTCTCTTCTACCTTTTGGGATTTTTATGACCGAACCCTTCCAACCCTCCCTTAAAAAAGGGGTCTTTCTCGCCTTATCAGCTTCCCTTTTTTATTGCATTGTGCGAGCCTTAGGCAGTCATTTACAAGGACATATCAGGACAGAGCAGATTCTCTTCATGCAAAATTTCGTGGCCCTCATCTGTCTTCTTCCCTCTTTCCGCGGGGAGAGAGGGATCTGGAAGACCCCTCAAAAAAAAGTCCACCTCATCCGCTCACTTGCCGCTCTGACAAGCCATTACCTCTGTCTCCTCGCCCTCCAGACCATGTCGCTTGTCGATGTAACGACCCTCCACTTTTCAAGCGCCTTCTTTGTCCCGCTCATCAGTTCGCTGTGGTTCAAAGAAAAACTCCACCCCCTCATTTGGTTGGCGATCGGATTGGGTTTTGCCGGAGTAGCTCTCATACTCGACCCCTCTTGGGAGATTTTTCAACCCGGGTCTCTCTTCGTTCTCTGCGCTGCGCTGGCAGCAGCCGTTGGGACATCGGCCGTTCGCAACCTCAATTTATTGCAGGAGCCCACGAATAAAACTCTCCTCTATG
>CAYHED010000137.1:0-4407 GCA_964355615.1 uncultured bacterium | reverse complement strand
ATCTAGTGCCAGAAACTCCCCGTTGCAAAGGCCGCAATTCCAAATGGTATCGGAGTCCTTGTCGGCAATCTTTTTCGAAATGCGCAAAGTTACAAACGAGGTCCAGAGGTCGACGACCCGCTGCACTCCCTCTTTGCCCTCTCGCTCAAAAATAACGGGAAGCGCCTCGGCGAGCGACACCCCTTTTTTTTGGAGCACAAAGGCCGTATCGGTCAGATCGAGGGCAAAGGGGGTTCCAATCCGGTCGGTGAAGGCCACTTGTGGGAGGGGCGCCGCGCTTTTTCCCTGATGGACCCAAAGGAGTCCTGTCTCCTTTCTCAGTTCGCGCCAAGCGAGGAGGTAGCTCTCCTTGAAGAAGCGGCGGCGCTGGGCCCTTTTTTCTGGGTTACGAGACAAGGTCAGATAGCTGCTGTTGAAGAGTTTTACAACGAACTGCCCATCGGCGCTCTCAAAGACGAAACACTGCCTGCCGCGCGAGAGGTAGCGGTAGGGTTGGGCCAAGGCAGCGAGCGCCTCTGAAGAGGGGGGATCGTCTGTCAGGGTGGGGGAGGTTTTGGAGGCGATGGAGGGGGAAAAGCCGTCGGTCCGTTCATACGCGAGCCAGCAGAGGAGCGGAATCAGGAGAAACCTGAAACCAATTAGCGCGGAGGAAAGTTTGAAGGGGAATGAACTCAAAGTCACCTGTAATATCGACAGCCAGAATAGCAAGCGAAGAAATTTCAATCTATGGCAATCTCTTAGCTCGTGATTGAAGAACTTCTTCCTGAAGGAAGAAGATTCTCCGACTGTCAGGGGGCGGCAAGTGCCTTGCCGCAGTTTAATAGCTAGCTCGGCCTTGAAAGGCCGAGATTGCGCTCGAGCGCAGTTCATCAACATCCGGCCACCACCCTTCCTCCGTGTGCCGGCTCTGTAAGGGTCGGAGACGCGCGAGGAGATTGGAGCGTATCACTAGAAGCAGGGGTTTCTGGAGTTAGAGGAGCGTTTACAACAGCGGGAGCAGTGCCTTCTTCTGCAGGGGCAGCAGCAGAGGGGGCCCCACTTTCTTTTGCGGGAGCGGCAGCAGCAACAGGGGCCTCACCCTCTTTCGCAGGAGCGGCGGCAGCAGTGGGAGTCTCGCTCCCTTTTGCGGGAGCCGCGGCAGCAACAGACGCCGCTGCCTTGGTTTCTTGAATCGCCTGAACAGCTGCTACAGAAAGACCTCCTTTTGGGGGCTCGAATCGAGCATTTTCTAACGCAAGAGGGCGATGAAACACTACTTCTGCAGCCAGATTCTGGCTAGGCACACGAACAAAGTTGGAAGTTTCTCCCACTCCTACAAACGTCGAACCCGCTTGATTAATAACAATCGCCCGCCCACTTTGAACGCCGACATAAAGTTGAGAACCACTTAAGAAAGCTTCGACAACCGTTCCCCGAAGACCAATGGTGCCAACAGGTGTGTTGACTTCGTAGCCCTCAGGATTTTTTTTGGCAATGGAGCCACTGACGAGACGCAGCCCCCCTTTGAGCAGCTCAGAAGAGACTCTATCTTTTTGCAACAGCTTCCGATACTGATACTGATTTACGCGAAATTCCGTATCCGAAATCAAGTTCACAACGGAGCCATCGATAAATTGAAGCTGGGCTTTTGCCTCTTCCGCGACAACGATGAGGTCCCCTATGAACACTTCAGACTGTTCGAGCAAAACATGTTCTTTTTCTTTTCCGCGAACGACTACATTCCCCGTAATAGCAATCACCGTCCCGATGGGCTCTTTTCCAAAAGCCACCTGAGAGAGCAAAAACAGAACTAAAAATAGAGAGTGACCCATCTTAACTTCTTAATAACTCGCCGTCACACTAAAATGCCACCTTCCAATTCGGGCATCTTGAGGACTGGCCAACACCTGAAAGCCGTAATCTGCCCTTCCTGTGAAGTAAGTGCTTATGCTGTAACGCAATCCAGGGCCAATGCCGAGCAAGTTTTGATGGGAAAATACGGGATCCGTCACAACGTAGTTATACGCGTACCCATAGTCGAGAAAAACAAGAGCTGAAAATTCATTGGGCTCTCCTTTAAAAAAAGCCACTGGAGGAGAATACATTTCTAAATTCATACAGAAAGCATTATCTCCTACGAATTGGACCTCATAGTACCCTCTGATAGTATGCATACCGCCCAAACCAAACTGTTCCGATGTAGGGAGCGCGCCCGTTGCAAGTTGGCCCCGAATCCAGGCCGAATAGCTGATTTTTTGGTCCGTTCGATACAAATAACTAAAATCTCCCTTCCAATAAGTATAGCGCACTTGGCTCCCTGCGCGCGCAATATCGTAATCGGCGCTATTTTGATAGGGGAACCAATTGGTAAAAGGGGAAAAAACCATCTGCATCCCAGCAGTAAATAAGCTGTGATAAAAGTTGGCCTCCATTTGATACGACGCCAAGAACTGCGCTACCACGATTGCTTGATTGGTTGCAGACGCTTGCGTAATATCGCCGACAAAAAAGGAGTTACTTGTAATGTATTTATAATCAAAACCGAACTCCATATAGTGTCGCAGATTCCCATAAAGAGGGAAAAACGGAACTTGGTAGCGCCCCGAACCTTGAATATTCGTCCCTGCCACCATAAAATCGGGAACATTCGGAAAGATCGTCGCATAGACGCCCAGAAGATTGAACGTATGGCGCCAAGGAAGAAATGAAGTATAGCTGCCCATGTGCGACTGAAACCGATAAAAATCAGGAGATGCGGTGTATTGATAAGAGAGCAGATCTCCTATACAAAATGCATCGCCCCATGTGCACCCAGCGTACATCCGATAAGGGCTTGTGATCTGAACACCCGTATTATCTCCGCCAGCATAAAACCGAACCGGAAAACGGTCCTTGGTCACGAACTCTACATCTGCTTCTCCCGCCTTTTTTCCAGGAATTAAAATCAGTTGAGAATGATGGAAAGGATTGCGATTGGCCCAGGTCACCGAATTTAAGAACTCAGATTCAATTAAGGGATCCCCCACATGCACATCAATTGCATTGGCCAACACTCTTTTGCTACTCCACTTTTGCCCTTTATACGTAACCTCACTGACGCGCCCCTCGAGGACCTCAAAAAAAATGACCCCATTGACAATGGTTTGAACGGGAACGACGACAGCGACATACTCGCTGAGATGTTCGCGATAATAATCGATAATTGTCTTTCTGATATTTGAAATCAGAGCCACAGACAGGGGATGATTGAGATATTCCTCTAAAAGGGACTTAAGCCCTTTCGTTTCTTCTGTATGCAACCTGAGTGATACGCCATGTCGCCTGGGGAGTGTTGTGATCTCGGTACCCCCCGAAACCAGCGTAATCCCCTCAATGACCGTTGTCTGCTGCCCTTCAATCACCTCAGGAGAGCCCGCCCCCCTGATCAAATCTTGCCGCTCCCACTCTTCTGCGGAAAACAAAACAGCAGTGAACGCCAACAAGAATAACAAGTATCTCATAACCACTCAACCTATCACACATAAAAAAAAGGTGCATTTAAAATATTTGTCACTAATAGGATGTATTTTTTGGAGAAATGAACTCGGGCCTTAAAGCCCGAGATTGGTTGCGGTTTTGGACCGAGTTTCGAACTCGGCCCAACCCGTCTTGTGAAATACCCAGCCCTTAAGGGCTGGGTTTCCCGACGGAGGAGGGATGAAACGACTTCTGATTACCAGAAAAGGGACATTTTAACTTAACGCTAAAAAAAATCTTGACTTTTTACAAAAAATTCGTATAATTTTACGACTTCACTCAAACCTAAGGAGGAGTGTCATGACAACAGCAGTCGGATCAGCTACAGAAACAGCCGTGTGCGAAGAAACCACCAATGGCTTATATTCGGAAGGATCAAGTCGCATTACCGATGAGGCGGAAGACCGTCTCCGCGAACTGCGGACCCATTTAGAAAATATGCCTCATGCAACACGCAATTGGAATGCTTCTCACAATCATACAGCTCCGAAGAGAAAGCCTATGAAGGCATCAGTTGCTGGAGAAGCTGGGGTTACATGCGGTTGGGGAGGCTCTGATGGATTCAAGACAAGTGTCTATGCCGAAGGATCAATTAAGGATGATCGGGGCTACTACGGAAAAGTGGAAGTGGAACAAGATTTCTCAACGAATAAGGGAAGTGGAAGTATTGTTACCGGTTGTGAGAAAGAGATCGACAAGACTCCTTCGGAAAAACCAAAATAACCCAGGAAATTTGTGAAGAAAAAGTGGCTGTTTCTAACGGTAGTGCTCATTGGCATCTTGGTTGCCGGTATTTGGTCTTGGCGCCGAACCAAAAGCACCCCAATCCCTACAGCCACTTACTTTACACGAGTCCCTCTTTCAGGCTTTTCTGAAACAAACTATATACATAATCGGTTTCGCCTTGTTCTT
>CAYHED010000136.1:0-4414 GCA_964355615.1 uncultured bacterium | reverse complement strand
CCACCTCAGCTTTGGGGTGCCGCACAAGCAGATGGATGTCTTTGGGCCCAACTGGAAGGACCATGCGGCGCAGATCGCCTCCCACTGGAAACACCTGGTCCATCCGGAGGACTTGGTCCTGGTGCCAGGAGACATCTCTTGGGCGCTCAAGCTGGAACAAGCTGTCCCCGATTTGCAGTGGATCCATGAGCTGCCCGGAACAAAGGTGTTGATTCAGGGCAATCACGACTACTGGTGGGGCTCATTGAAGAAGATTGCGGCTGTGCTTCCCCCCTCTATCCACCTGATCCAAAATAACGCCTTTAACTGGAAAGATGTCACCATTGGTGGCGCGCGGCTCTGGGACACTCCTGAGTACTCGTTTGGATCCTACATTGAGTTTCGGGAAAATCCTCAGGCCAAAGAAAAAGGTGCTGAGGAAATGGTGCAAGAGGAGCTGTCTCAAAAGATCTTTGAGCGAGAGTTGCAACGGCTGCGGATGAGTTTGAAAGAACTGAACCCAGAGGCCAAGGTGCGGATTGCGATGACTCACTATCCCCCCATCAGCGCCGATCTCAGGCCCTCCCGCGCTGCGCAAATTCTCGAGGAACACAATATTCAGATCTGTGTCTTCGGCCATTTGCACAATATCAGGGGAAATTGCTCTCTATTCGGGGAACGCAATGGGGTGCGCTATGTGCTCACTGCATGCGACTATTTGCGCTTTCAGCCGATTGCCATCATCTGACGGAGCGCTGCTACATCGGGATCGCTCTTTTGAAGGGCGGCCTCGGGGTGGGTTCTCTTTTTAAGGATCTTTTGCACTTCTACTTCCCTCTCCTCTTGGTCCAACCGCTGGTAGTACTCGGCCGCGATCTCCAGAAGGTCGATCAAGTCTTGCTCGACTTCTAGAAGAGAGATCCCCTTTTGCATCGCTAAAACAAAGAGGTGTGGCTCCCCGTGGATGGAGAGATAAGCCAAGATGTCTAGGAGAAGGGGCAGGTCAAGAGGTTTTTTGAAGAGAGCCTTAAAGTCTTCGAGACGGCCAGAGGCCCTGATCTTTAAAAATGCAAGGCCGAGAGAATGGGGGCAATAGGGAACATACCCCTCAAGGAGCTCTTCTGCATAGAGCTGATTGCCGGTCTCTAAGAGATCGAGGATGTATTCATACAGAAACTCCTCGAGGTGGTGGGCGGAAAACTGGGAAATCGCCCCAAAAATCTCTTCTGGCTTAGCACCGAGATCGGTGTTCTCTTCAAGGACTTCCAACAAGTTCGCCAAAGCGTCCTGGATGGGTTCATCGCTTTCCAACTCTCCCTGATGATAGAGGGCAATCCGATGGTCGAGCTCATCGCCAAAAATGGAGAGGGACTGCTTTTCTGGGACCAGACGGCGCCAGAGCTCAAAGAGGACGAGGTAGAGGGGGTCGTACTCCTCTTCCCCTACATGTTCCGCGAGGAGGAGCTCGGCCAGATCTTCGGGGGTGTCGCACTCGGCAACAAAGCCCAAAAACCGGGCCTTATCTAGGGAGACACCCTTCTTGAGGAGCCTAGCAAAAAGGGCCTCCATGGAGAGTTGGCGAAAGTCCTCGCCCTTTCCACTGAGCAACAAAAGATTGTAAAGCGGCTTTACATGTTCCATGAGGCCCCGAGTTTATCCCAGGAAAGGACTTAGAGTCAAGGCTGACAAATCCGGATCATACTCCGGATTTGCCTGCCATTTCCGGAGTATGGTCCGGAAAAAGCAGCAGAACAGTTGACTGGCTGACAAAAATGGGGTATACTCCAGAAAAAGCAGGAGTAGAGCGTGTTCCGCCGTTTCGTTCAATTTCCCCCCCACCATAGTTTTTTTCTCTTTGGCCCTCGGGGGACCGGAAAGAGCACCCTCCTAAAAAAAAGATTTCAGCCGAGCCAGTGCCTTTGGTTAGACCTTTTGGAGACCTCGGTTGAAGACCAATTTTCGCGCAATCCCGGAGACCTCTATGCGATTGTGAAGGCCCTCTCCAAAGAGGTGCTCTATGTCGTCATTGATGAGATCCAAAAAGTGCCCAAACTGCTAGACGAGGTGCACCGTTTGATTGAGGAGACGGACAAAATTTTCATTCTCACGGGGTCGAGTGCTCGCAAACTCAAGCATGGGGGGGCCAACCTTCTTGCCGGCAGGGCCTTCGTCTCTCATCTCTATGCACTCTCCTGTTTTGAGTTAGGAGAGCGGTTTGAGTTGGAAAAGGCCCTTCATTGGGGCACTTTGCCTAAGATTTTTAGTTTAGAAGACGACGCGTCGAAAAGTGCATTTCTCCGCTCTTATGCGGACACTTATTTAAAAGAGGAAATCTGGAATGAGCAGGTGATCCGAAAATTACCCCCGTTCCGTCGCTTTCTAGAGGTAGCTGCCCAATGTAACGGCAAAATCATCAACTATGCAAATATCGCTCAAGATGTCGGCGTAGATGACAAGACCATCAAGGAATACTTCATTATTCTCGAAGATACGATGATCGGGTTCTTTTTAGAACCCTTTCACAACTCATTCCGTAAACGTCTCGTCGAGAAACCAAAATTTTATTTCTTTGACCCAGGCGTTGTGCGCAGTTTATCTCGGCGGCTCTCTGTTCCTCTCACTCCCAAAACGTCCGCTTATGGGGACGCTTTTGAACATTTTGTCCTATTGGAATTCATTCGGTTGGGGAGCTATTTTCAACCCGACTACCGTTTCTCCTTTTTGCGGACCGTCTCCGACGTTGAAATCGACCTCGTCGTGGAAAGGCCGGGCAAGCCGCTGCTGTGTATCGAGATCAAGAGTTCTGATACCGTAAATGAGGGGGATATTGGCCCCTTCATCAAACTGACCGAAGACATTCCCAACTGCGAGGCTATTGTCTTGAGCCAAGATCGCTTCATGAAAAAATTTGGCAATGTGACCTGCTACCCTTGGAAACAGGGGCTCGCCGAGTATTTTCCTGAGATCTTGCAAAGATAGGCAGCTCTTAGTAATCTTATTTGCATGGAAAAGAAAACGCTTGGGTTATTTAAGCTCGTGATGATCAACGTCATTGCGGTAGACAGCATCAGAACCCTCACCTTTTCTGCTGTGTATGGGTTCAGTCTCGTTTTCTTTTATCTCTTGGCGGCTTTGCTTTTTTTCATTCCCACAGCTCTTGTATCAGCGGAACTCGGCACGGGATGGCCAAACCGAGGTGGCATTTACGTCTGGGTTCGCGAGGCGTTTGGGAAAAAATGGAGCTTGATGATCATTTGGCTCAACTGGATCTACAATGTGATCTGGTATCCGACCATCATGGCGCTGATCGCCGGCACCTTTACTTATTTTTTTAACCCCGATCTGGCGAATGACAAATTCTTTATGTGTGGGTCGGTCCTCGTCCTCTTTTGGGGAGCTACTTTTCTCAACTGCTTTGGGATGGAGGCCTCTAGCCTCCTCAGCACTCTCGCGGCTCTGATAGGCACTTTGCTTCCAATGGTTCTCATTGCGATTCTCGGCATCGCCTGGGTTGTGCAAGGGAATCCCTCCCAGATTGAGTTCAGCTGGCAAACTTTCTTCCCCCAAGGAGATCAATCGAATAATTTAGCATTCCTTACCAACGTCCTCTTCGGACTTCTCGGCCTAGAAATGGCAGCCACTCACGCAGCCGAGATGAAAAATCCGCAAAGAGACTACCCTCGCTCTGTTTTGATCTCGGTCGTGACCATCCTCGCTACCATCATTTTTGCCTCTCTGGCGATCGCGCTCGTCGTCCCTGAACATGAGCTCAGCCTCGCGACTGGGGTCATGCAAGCGTTCACCATCTTTGCAGACACCTACCATCTCCCTTGGCTTCCCCCCTTGATCGCTGGATGCATCATCCTCGGCGGGCTTGGTGGAGTGGGCGCCTGGATTATCGGCCCCACCAAAGGATTGCAAGTTGCGAGCCAAGACGGGAGTTTGCCGGCCTTCTTCGCTCACACGAATAAAAAAGACGTGCCGGTGCGCATCTTAATTTTACAAGCAATTCTCGTCTCGCTCCTGTCGCTCATCTTTATCCTCATGCCGACCGTCAATAGCTCTTACTGGATCCTTTCGGTCATCACCGCCCAGCTGGCGCTGCTCGTCTACATTGCCCTCTTTGCTGCGGGGATCAAGCTCCACTACCACAAGCCCCATGTCCCCCGTTCCTTCCAGGTGCCGGGCAAAAAGTTTGGGATGTGGGCTGTTTGCATGGCGGGAATCATCAGCAGTATCGCAGTGATCCTCTTCGGGTTCCTCCCTCCCAGCGTCGTCCCCTTCCAAAGCGTCCTTGTGTATGAGCTATTCCTCATCCTCGGAATCGCACTCTCCTGCGCTATTCCCCTCTACTTGATTCGGTGGATTAGAAAAAGTTCTTAATACCATTTATCGAAAATAATCTTTACTGATACGCAGCGTATTTTGCCGAGGA
>CAYHED010000135.1:0-4445 GCA_964355615.1 uncultured bacterium | reverse complement strand
CTTTGACCGCCCCGATTTCACAAATCGAGAAGAAGGGCGCCGCATCGGTCTCTGTCAGTCCCGGATAGTTCCAGTAGACGTCGTCGGAGCCGAATTTCTGAGCGATCCACCTAGATAGCTCTCCACCCTGAATAGGAGTTTGGCTATTGCAATGGCCCGAAATCTCATCGTACAAATCGGTTGCGAGCAGCTTGGCGGGGCCGCTGAGATTGGGTGTCGCGAGCCAACCCAGCGCCGCTCGGAGCCTGCTGTCCATGTCAGTGAATACAGGCTTCGTTGTCATTTGACAGATCGCATAGATATCCAGGCCATCTTGCACGGTAAAATTCGTATTTTTCCAGTAGATATCTTGCTCAGCAGTAAATTGCGCAAGGAACGCCTTGGGGTCCTTGTAACTTCCCTCCGAGGTGATTTGACCCAGGAGGGTGTTGATAAACCCATAAGCTGCATCCGCACTAGAGTGGCTTGCGAGCCACTCTTTAGCCGCAACATAGGCCTTGTCCATGGGGCTCTCACCGCCGAGGGAAAGGCCACAGCCCGTATTGAGCGCCTGGATATCGGCGTCCGAGATGCCCGGATAGAGCCAGTAGGCATCATAGGTTTTAAGGAGGGTGTTGTTGATCCAAGCTGTAAACTGTTGAGGCGGAGTACCGCTATTGAGGCTGTCGATCTCCTTCTCTAGAGCCAAACGGAGATCCTCGCCCGCTGGGGTTCCCGGTTTCCAACTGAGCAAAAACTCGTGCATCTCATCGATCGTATTCTCTTTGACCGCCCCGATTTTACAAATCGAGAAGAAGGGCGCCGCATCGGGCTCTGTCAGTCCCGGATACTTCCAGTAGATGTCATAGGTTCCAAACTGCTGAGTGAGCCAAGCGGACAAAGCCCCACCCTGAATAGCCGTTTGGCTATTGCAACTGCCCGAAATCTCATTGTACAAATCGGTTGCGAGCAGTTTTGCCTCACCGGTCGCTTGCGCCTTCCACGCGAGCGCCGCTCGGAGCGCCGTGTCCATATCGGTGATCCCGTCGGGCGTCTTGTGGAAGCAAGCGTAGATCTTGGCCACATCATCTGTTGACAACGCAGGGTACTGCCAGTACATGTCATTTTTGGGCGAGGAAAACAGCTTAGCGAAGTCCGCTTCAGAAGCGCCGCTGCCCAGCGCAAAAACCTGCTGTAAAATCGCAGTGGCATCGGGGAGCCCCTTAACAGCTTGAAACAGCTTCGCATAATCGGTGTCCATCGTCGTTGCAGCAGTGGGAGTCCCCGACAGAAGGTAAAAATTCGCAATTGCAGAGGCGTCAACCCCCGGATTTTGCATGTAGGCGTCCTGCACGCCGTAGGTTGTTTTTATCCAGGCCTGAAAATCGGCCAAAGTGCTGCACTTATTCAACTCAGTCACGATGCTCTGAAAGAAGGCTTGATCCGCCCCCGTTGTATTATTCACTTGCGCCTGAGCCATAGCCTTTACCCAAGAGAGCTCCATCGGCGCCCCTGATAGCGAAGCAAATTTGTAGATCTCATCGGGGTGGTTGATCAGACCGGGGAAGTTGGAGAAAGCCCCCCCTTCATCCGCGATCTGTGTGCAGTACTGGGCAAAAAGTGCCGGCGTAGTCGGAGGATAAAACCCCATTGCGATGGCCAATTGAAAATTGGGAGTATTGGCCATAACGGGATCTGTATTGATCCAGGTAGCGAACTGGTCCATTAGGTCATCCATCGGAGTAAAGGTCGGAGAGGTGCTCTCTTGGGCCACTTTGTCATAGATGTAAAGTACGTCAGTCTTGGTCACTCCAAAATAGGAAGGCCCCTGAAAGAGGAGGTCGTTGTTTTTGAGCCAGCCCTGAAAATCCTTAAGAGTGCCACCCTGACCGATGAGAGATTGTATTTCTTGTACCAGCAGCTTTCCCAACGCCCGCTCGCAAGAAAGGGGAAAGTTCTGCTCTATTATCTGCGCGGCAGTCAATGCGGTTTGTAATCCGGGATCTCCAGATTTATACGGATCAATATTACCTGGTCCAGAAACAGAACGAATATCCATATTAACGCACCTTAATTTTTATCATATAATTATTATCTTTGTTTGTCAAAAAAATCTTGTAGAAAACCAATCTATTTTTTATACTCGGTCCTTTGGAGAGAAAAACCCTATGAAAGCACCTATTCTTGTAGCCTTATTACTGTCACTGAGTACCTTACAACTGAGGGCGGAGGAAGAAGTCGCCATCATCTTGCGCAATGATGCCGAGTCCCATTACAACGAGTTAGAGTTCCTCAACCGAGAGCTGCGAGCCTTGCAAGGGCGATTCGAGATGCTTGATTCTAAGTTAGAAGAGATGAGTGGCTCCGAGCTCCAGCAAATGAAGAGCAGTTTGGGCGCCTTGCAAATTCAAATGACGACCATCCGGACGCAGATCGCAGCCATTCCGACTCAAGATGATCAGGTTGCGTTCAGAAATAAGAACAAACAGGTGACAGCGCCTACCCCCGCACCTGTCCAGGACGACTGCTGCAGTTCCAGCTGCCGTTGTGACAAGCCGGAGCCCAAGTGCTATCTAGAAAAAGAGGCGAGCTGTGCCCGTTGGGGCATCTCTTTGGGGGGCGACTGGCTCTACTGGCAAGCGAAACAGGCCGGCATGCAGTATGCGACCACCTACAGGGCGCTCCCTGGCGTGATGAGCGAGGCTCATACGGAAGTGCTCGATTTTGAGATGGGTTCGGGCTGGAGAGTTTTCGGCAAAGCCGACATCCCCTACGATGGATGGGACTTTTTTGTCGCCTATACCCAGATTTCCCCCTCGGCAAACAGTTCTGTCAGCGGAGTGCTCTATCCCTATTTAATGTGCCAAAATGACTCGTTTAGCTCGACCACTTTCGTCAATCAAGCCAAAGCGAGATGGGGGATCGAGCTCAAGGCCGTCGATTTTGAGATAGGCCACGAACTTCTCCTCTGCAAGAGCTTTATGTTCCGCCCTTTCATGGGCGCTAAAGGGGCCTGGATCGACCAGAACGCCAACATCAACTATATCGGGACTCCCACCTCTCCCTCTAACCAGTACAATATCTCTATTGGCAGCGACTTTGGCGGCGGCGGACTCCGCATGGGATTCGACTCTGTGTGGAAGTGGGCAGCCGGCTTTAGCCTCTTTGGCGATGCGGCAGCGTCCCTCCTTTGGGGATCCTACGACCTTGACCAGACACAAACACTATTGGGCATCCCCGACGTGCAGTGGAATGACCACCTGCACGGGATGGCTCCCGTTGTAGAGGCCAAGCTCGGTGTTTCTTGGGACTGGGACTCATTTTGTGGCAAGTACCACATTGGGCTGGATGCTGCTTTAGAGATGCAGTACTGGTGGCAGCAAAATATCTATGAACGGTTTACGAGCGGTAGCGTGACGGGCACTGTTCTTTCCACGAAACAAGCCTACGATCTCGGCTTCGTGGGACTGACCCTCGGCGGCCGGTTTGGCTTCTAAGAAGAGAAACGCCAAGGCGCAAAGACGCAAGATTGTCATGAACTTTCCTTGCGTCTCTGCGCCTTGGCGCCTTTGCGTTTAAACTGTTCCACGTCGCAATAACCTCAAGCTATTGAGCCCCACGAGCACAGTCCCTCCTTCGTGGAGGATCACGGCGAGCCATAAGGGGACGAGTCCTAAAAGGGCTGGCGTTGTCGCGAGAACGATGACTAAGAGGGCTAGGGTGACGTTCTGTTTCACAATGCGGGTGGTCGCCTTTGCTTTTGCAAAGAGCCAGCTGAGAAGGTGGAGGTCATCGCCCAGCAGCACGACATCAGAGGCATCGACAGCTGTAGCACTTCCAATTTTCCCCATTGAGATGCCCACTGTGGCTCTTGCTAATGCGGGGGCGTCATTGATCCCGTCGCCGACCATGGCAAGCCCTTTGTCTGCGAGCTTCGTGACCGCTGCCAGTTTATCCTCAGGTCTCAGCTCGGCGTGGATGTCTCCAATGCCAACCAACTTTCCCACGCGTTCTGCATTGGAGCGGTGGTCTCCGGTGAGAATCAGGGGATGCAACCCGTCCGCCTGAAGAGCCCGGATGAGTTGGGGTACTTCTCGCCTCACCGAATCGGTGAAGCGGAGCCGCTTCTTTTTTTCTCCGATCCAGAGTTCTGCGAGCACATGCCCATTTTCTTCACCTTCGTCTGATCTCTTTAGCGCGACGGGGACTGTTCCGTAAAAGCCTTCGACGCCGATACCGGCCAGAGCTTGGAAGCGGGTGATTTCTGCAGGGGAGATAGCTCTCTCTTGGGCGAGTTTACAGAGGGCCGTTGCAATCGGGTGGACGACTTGTCTTTCGAGGCCGTAGGCAATCGAGAGCTCTAGGTCTGTGAGGTCTCGGTTGACGCACTCGAGTTCTCCTGTCGTGAGGGTACCTGTTTTATCAAAGGCTACCTGAGTGCAGCTCGCTAGCGCATCGAGGACAAT
>CAYHED010000134.1:0-4482 GCA_964355615.1 uncultured bacterium | reverse complement strand
TGGGGCGTCGCCAAGTGGTAAGGCAGCGGTTTTTGGTACCGCCATTCGGAGGTTCGAATCCTTCCGCCCCAAAACGATGGATTTAAAGAGGAATTATGAAATTATCTGTTTCTGCAAGAAAGAAGGGTGGAGTCAACAAACTGCGCCGAGAAGGGAAAGTGCCCGCCATCCTATATAGTCAAAAAGGAGAGTGCGAACTTCTCTCTATTTCTACAGAGGAAATGCAAGCGATCTTGCGCAATATGGGTCAAGGGATGCTCGCTACTACCGTTTTCGAGCTGCAAGGTGAAAAACAAACCCACAAGGCCATTGTCAAAGAAATTCAGTATCATGTGGCGACTTACGCGATTGAGCATGTCGACTTCCTGCTCCTCACCGACGGCGTTCCTGTCACAGTGAACGTACCGATTCAAGTGACCGGCGTTGCAGAGAGCGTGGGCGTAAAGCTCGGCGGATTTATGCGCCAACCGATTCGGGCGTTGAAGGTCTGTTGCTTGCCCGACCACATCCCTGCATCTTTGCAAATCGATGTAAGAGAACTCGATATCATGCACTCTAAGCGCTTGTCTGATATCGCTTTGCCCCACGGTGTAAAGCCGCTCGCGCAAATGAAAGAAGTGGTTGTTGCGATTGCCAAAAAGGCATAATAAGTGCACCTGATTGTTGGACTCGGGAATCCTGGAAAGAAATATCAGGGAACGCGTCACAACATCGGGTTTGCTGCTGTGGAGAAGCTCGCTGACAAATACCGGCTTGAGTTTCGGAAAAAAGGGGCGTTTCAGGGGAGTGTTGCAGAGGGCCAAATAGGCCAAACTCCCGTGATGTTACTCATGCCGCTCACGTACATGAATGAGAGCGGCGTTTCGGTGCGGCTCCTCGCCGACTACCGACAAGTTGATATGTCCCACCTCATGATCGTTACAGATGATGTGGCTCTTCCTTTGGGACAACTGCGGGTGCGAATCAATAGTAGCGCTGGAGGCCATAACGGCCTGAAAAGCGTCGAGCAGCACTTGCAGACAGATCGGTATGCCCGGCTCCGAATAGGGGTAGGCGATCGACAAGAAGGGGATTTGGCTGACCATGTGTTAGGCCCATTTTCTTCAGAGGAAGAAAAGCTCGTTCCAGGCGTTCTGGATCGAGTGGTTCGGGCCTTAGAAATTTGGCTCGAGAAAGGAATAACCAGTGCGATGGATTTTGCAAATAAAGCAAGCCCATCGACTCCGAGCATTGGAGATGTATGAGAAAAGACTTAAGAAAAGGGCTTTATGAAGGGATGTACATCCTGAGCGCTACGCTCAGCGATGAGGCTCGTCAGAAAGCTTTTGAAAAAATCACCAATGGGATCCTTGAAAAACAAGGCGTCATCCATAAGATTCACGAACAAGGGCGCCGTAAGCTCGCCTATCCAATTGAAGGGAAACGAGAAGGTTTTTACTACGTCGTTTACTTCGAATTCCCCACCCAGCAGATTGCAAAAATTTGGGGAGAGTACCAATTGCACGAAGACCTCATCCGTTTTATGACGATGAGAATCGAAAAAGTGCAAGAGACGCTCGATTTCAAACCCATTAAAACCCACTCTGGAGTGTAGGCGATGATCACCCACGAAAAACCTGCGGCAAAAGTTTCCGCTGAGTCCCCTTTTTCAAAGAAGAAAAAGTGTTGCCCTTTCGTCGCTGCGAAAGTAGAGCGCGTTGATTACAAAGACGTTGAAAATTTGAAGCAGTTCATCACTGAGCGCGGAAAAATTTTGCCACGCCGCATTACAGGCGTCTCTTACTTTTATCAAAAACACCTCAAGAAGGCGATCAAACAGGCTCGTTACATGGCTCTGTTGCCTTTCGTACTTGAAGAATAGGGAGCTGCTCATGAAACAACAATTATTGTTACTCCAAGACGTAGACGCTCTCGGTAAGAAAGGGGAATTAGTCACCGCGAGACCTGGTTATGTCCGCAACTTCCTCCTTCCACAAGGACTCGCTGTAGTCGCAAGTACAAACACACTGCGCAAGCAAGAGAGCCTCCGCGCCGAGCGTGAAAAACAAGCGGTCATCGACCGGAAAGAAGCTGATGAATTGGCTGCGCAAATTGCCTCTATCTCTCTCTCCGTCAAAGTCAAAGTCGACCCAGAAGGGCACATGTATGGTTCTGTTTCCGCAGCAGACATTGCACTCTTGTTCCAAGAACAAGGCTTGCCTGTGGAAAGAAAGTACATTCTTCTGAACCGCCCTCTCAAAACGACAGGGTTGCATAAGTTGGAGCTCCGTCTGAAAGAAGGAGTGCCAGTCCATTGCTCACTGACGATCATTCCTGAAGGGATGGCTCATACCGGTATTGAAGCGGTTGTCGCTCCAATTCCTGTAGAAGTACCCCCTTCTGCCGAAGGATAGTTCACTCGCAAAGACGCCTTCCGCGCGTCTTTGCGTTAAATTTCTGATCTGTTACACTTCTCTCCATGCAATATATTGTAATCACTGGCGCAGCCGGCATGATTGGATCTGGCGTCGTTCGCCATCTCAACGACCTCGGTCAATTTCAACTCATTCTCGTAGATGACCTAAAACAGTCTGAGAAATGGAAAAATTGGGTCGGCAAACGATTTATCGATGTGATTTCCCGCTCCCAAATCTTTGACTGGCTAAAGGTCCATGAGGAAGAAGTCTCGGCCATTATCCATCTGGGCGCCTGTTCCGATACGATGGAGATGAATGCCGACTACCTTTTAGAAAATAACTACCGTTTCACCATTCGGCTGGCCGACTGGGCGATCGGCAATGAAAAACGGTTTATTTACGCCTCATCGGCCGCGACTTATGGGGATGGTTCCCAAGGATTTATCGACGATGAATCTCAGCTCCACACGCTCCGTCCGCTCAATATGTACGGCTATTCAAAACACCTCGTCGATCTCTGGCTGCAGAGGGAAAATGTTCTCAACCGAGTCGTCGGTCTCAAGTATTTCAATATTTTTGGCCCTAACGAGTATCACAAGGGGAGGATGGCCTCCATGGTATTGAAAATGACCCGCAAAGCGGAAAAAGAGGGGGTTGTCTGTCTCTATCGATCCAACGATCCAAAATATCCAGATGGGGGACAGCTGCGCGATTTTCTCTATGTGAAAGATGCGGTCCGGATGACGTGTGCGTTTCTGAGCAATCAGCTCTGTGGGATTTATAATATTGGAGCGGGACAAACAACTTCGTGGAATGAATTGGCAGGTGCCCTTTTTGCCGCGCTCGGGAAAGAGACGCGCATCGAGTACATCGAGATGCCGCCCGAGCTCAGCCGTCAGTACCAAAATTACACGTGTGCCTCTATGAAAAAATACGGCGCTCAGATCCCTTTTTCTATCACACCTGTCCGCGAGGCAGTGAAGGAGTATGTACAAGAGTACCTCTTGCGAGATGCGCGATGGTAGAGCTACGCCCCTTTAAAACGCTTGTGTTGGGCGATTACCTTCTGGATGCATATACGATGGGTCGGGTGAGAAGAATCTCTCCTGAGGCTCCTGTGCCCGTTGTAGAGACGTTGAAACAGGAGTCTCGTCCTGGCGGAGCGGGAAATGTGGCGCTTAGCTTGGTGGCATTGGGGGCGGAGGTCGTTGCTTGCGGCAGGTTGGGGAAAGATGAGGAGGGCGACGAGCTTAAAGGCCACCTTTTGCGAGCAGGGGCCCAGGTCTCTGGGCTTCACGAGGAGGCAGGCTACCCCACCCCGATTAAGAACCGGATCATCGCCGATGGGCAACAGTTGCTCCGCATTGATCGAGAGGTCGTCACGCCTCTCACCCCTGCGATAGAAGAGGTGTGCATTGCTGAATTGAAGAAGACGATCCCTCAGATGGGAGTTGTGGCTCTCTCCGACTACGGGAAAGGGTTTTTGACCCGTTCTCTGATCAGTGCCACACTCCAGATAGCCCGCACCCACAATGTCCCTACGATTGTCGACCCCAAAGGGATCGACTTTGCCAAATACCGAGGCGCCACTCTGATCAAACCCAATGTATCAGAGGCCTATGCTGCAGCTCGCTTTCCCCACACCGCCTCTTTAGATGAAGTCGCAGCTGAACTTTTTCGGATCACAAGTGCCGAAATGCTCCTCATTACCCGTTCCGAGGAGGGGAGTTCCCTTTTTCTCCAAAACGGGGGCCGGACCGACTTCCCTGTCCGCTGCCAAGAGGTGAAAGATGTGACGGGGGCGGGGGATACTGTACTGGCAGTGATTTGTTTAGGGATGGCGCTCCAGTGGGAAATGGAGTTCATTGTAGAGCTGGCGAATGTGGCTGCGGGAATCGCGATTGAGCAATTGGGTTGCGTGCAGGTGACGTTAGCCGAGCTGTTTCAGAGAATGCCTCAAGCCTGATTGAAGGAAGCCCTCGCGCTCCCAGTAAAAATGGGATTCAAAAGGGCAAAGCCCTTTTGCGGTGCTCGAGGCGGAGCCTCGATGCTTCATCACGCCCGAATCACGCCGCCGCCTAGGCAA
>CAYHED010000133.1:0-4494 GCA_964355615.1 uncultured bacterium | reverse complement strand
AAGTAGCTTATGCTTAGGATGGATTGCATTCCATGTTTTGGTGCTTCAAAGGTGGAATGCATTCCAATGAGGGGTCGCCAAAAACTAGATGGCGTCTTCTCTCGGCCGTTTTTTGTCAGACTTCACCATGGCTTGCACAGCCTCAATGCAAGCCTTGGGATTGAACTCTTCCTCAACGATATGAACGGCTCCCTGAGGCAGTCCTTTGAGTCTCCATCCCGCCCGAGTCTTGAGGCAGTCTTCCAGGTACGGGTCTTCCTCGGCGAGAATAGCTAACCCACCCGAAAGCCTGCCGAATGCGCACGCTCTGGCAAAGTTTTCGACCCTCTTCGCAAGTTCCCTGGATGCATAGAATCCAAAATGTTCCCATTTCCCAGATAAGGGAGAATGAGCCCGAACTTTCCAGATCTTTTTTCCTCTACAGTCCATTCAGCCAGCTGTTCTGCAGCAGCAGGCTCATTGGGTACTTTTCGCTCTAACCGTTCTACAAACGCAATGCAGCTTTCGGGATCAAATGTCGCCAGCACTCGAGTGAGGTTCTTTCCGTGCGTCAAAACACGCCCTGCCTCTATGGTAACTGTCTCCACAGTACGCTCCTCGATGCCAAAATCATTAGGTACCCTCCCGCAAGAGCATTCCGTTAGGAATGAAACCACTCTTTGAGCTAAAGCTTGCGTGTCATACCACCCAACAATCTCTTTGGAAGGATATGTGTTTACAACGTAGGCCTTGTGAACTTGTACTCCTGATGCCATGTTTTCTCTCCCCTTTTAGAAAATTAAGAAGGGAGAGACTCTGCCAAGCCGTCGATATTTAAGTCAACAAACGGAGGTATTGGTATGGATGGCTTTTTTAAACGTCTTTCCTAAGAAAATCGCCACGATCAGCCAGAAGGCCAAGATAGGAAAACACAAGATGCCGCTCATCATCAAGTAGTGGGACTTACCTGCGGCCGCTCCAAAAGCAGTTTGTAATGGAGAGAGCGACATATTGAACATCGACCCCGACTGTTTGGAGGCGCGCGAGCCAAATGTCTCGATCCAGGCCTGCGCTTTGAATTTGACATCAGGAGTCGTCGGGATATAGAGCTGCTTTAACGCAGGGCCGTTCAACGCATAGTTGATCGCTTTAGATCCGACCATGAGCAGGAACAGAAAGGAAAGAGAATTGAAGCTCAAAAAGCCGACAAGCGCCCCCATCACGATGATCGGCATCGCGGCCAAAGCCACTCCCACGCCCAGAAAACGGGTCACATTGCTAATCCCGAGGAGTAAGCAGCCTAAAGAGACAACGTTCACACTCGAGCCATAGAGACTTAAGTAGTGTGTCAAAGCAACACCTGTATGCTGCGTACTTGCGGCGAGCTTGAAATTGAAGTCAAAGATCGTCACGACTACTTCATAGATGAAGTTCGCAGCAAAAATACCCAGTAGATAGCGGTGCTTGAGAAGTAATTTAAGCCCTTCGAGGAATCCCGGTTCTTGTTTTTTCTCGATAGCGGCTTCATTGGAGCCGTGAAAGGAGGTGAGCAAATGAGCAGGGGTGGCCCGCAGAAAATAGGAGACAAGTGGAACGATGCACAAGATCAGGACGCTCAAAAGAATCATCGATAAGAAGTCAGTGGTCAGGTGGATCCGATGGGGCAGACCTCCTAAGCCGTAGGGGAGGAAAATACCCCCCATTTGCCCAATTGCGACGACGAGGGGGAAGCCCCGCTTCGCATGGGTCGCTCCCGTCGTATCTGTGGCAAAGGCCCAAAAGAGGGCGACGACGAGCGAGCCAAAGCTCTCCACGTAGACGTAAAAAACATAGCCGACCACTTTTGTGAGGGTTAAAAACCAAAAGGGGCGCGCGGCGATCTCGGCTGCCGGCGCCTGAAGGGCCAACATAGCGACGCTAAAAACAGCGAGGGAAATGCCATAGAAGATCGGAAGGATGACTAACATTTTTTCCCGAGAATGATGCTCTAAGAGCTTGGTATAGAACATCACGAGGGGAAGCAAGGCCAAGACAGAGAACGTCTTTGCAAAGGGGAGCTGCAGGCTGCTGACGAGCTGGATGAAGACCCCGTCCTTGAGGGGGCGGAGCGTCCAGTAGACCCCGATGATCAGAGCAAAAATCAGCCCCATCCGGAGGAACTTCTTAAACTCCTCTCGCCCAAAGGTTCCAAAGTTAAACCGACAGACCCACTGAAAAAACCGAAGTGCCATAAACATCCCTTTTAACCGCACTCTAGGAGACGGGGCCCATGTTGTCAATAGTTCGTGGGAAAATAGACCTGGGCTTTCACGGAGACTTGAGAGTTGAGGTCGCTTGCTTCAAGGGATAGTTTTGTCGCCTTGCCATGTTTGGGCTTGCCGAAGAGCAGCAGGTCGTAGAGGGCGACGATATCGGGGGCGATCACATGCACTTCGCTGCATACTTGATCGATCAGCGCGGGGGATAAGACGGGCGGCTTAGGTTCATGGAGAAGCTCATAGAGTCTCTGGCCCACCTGAGGGCCAAAAAGGATTCCAAAGAAATTTGGATCCGCGTGGGAGAGGCAGAGCTTTTCGTCCCATTTGGGATCAATTTTGATGTAGTCGATAATCGGAGGGTATTCCCCTTTTACCCCTTTGAGCATCCGGTAATAGATCACGCGGTCAGCTTCCGTGGCCAAAAACACTTTTTCCACTTCCAATGGCTCTGGATCTTTCAGACAGCTCTGAGCGCTTTTGAGAAATCGGTCGAGGAACTGAGAGCTGCTCGAGGTGAGTAACTCCCCATAAAAGGTATCGAATAACTTGCACATCAGCCGATAGAGCTGAGGGTGCTCTGAGCGCCCCTCTTGAATCAAAGGCCACAGATTGAGCCGCGCACAAGAACTATTGGGGGGAATGCGCTTGGGGCTAGTGGTTGTCCTCTTTTTCTTCTTCGGTTTGTTGGGATCTTTCGTCTTTGGTTTAGAGGGAAGCTCTTTGTAGAGAGCGCTCACTTGCTGATTGATGAGATCTCGCGATGCTCGTTGGTTCCCCAAATAAGAACTGCGCACCCGGTCAGAGCCGAGCCGCAGATCCCGAGAGGCGGCAAAACCGTAGGTCAAAAGTAAAAGGAGGGAAAAGATGAATCCCAAGATATTCACGTTTTAAGCCCCTCCATATAGGTGGGTATGAGAGCGCCGGCGGGAACCCGAAAGGCAAAATGGAGCGGCACCGTATCGGGCAATGCAATCACTAAGCGCACTACAGCGGGAATCCCCGCGAAAGAAAGGGGCCAATTGGAGCACCACTCTAGCGATCCGTTGACGGAGCGCACGGCGACCCTTTTTTTCTCAGGCGTAGAGATCCCCTGCTTTTCGCCCAAAAATTCCCAGTTGCACTGTGACACATTGCGGAGCAGCACCTCCTTTCTCCAAATACGTTCCTTTTTCTTGACCTCTTCTTTAGGCCATAGAGCTAATGCGAGGTTGTGCTCCTCATCGAGGTAGATCTTTGCTAAAATAGGCCCGCTAAAGGAAGGGTCGGGATCGATCCCATTATTGAAGACCACCACTAAGCTCTCATCTTGCGTATAGATCGAGCCTTTGGGATCCCCCGCAATGAGGCCGGTGAATATCTGCTCGAGACGGGTCTGCACATAGGCGCGGGCCAACCCCTCCTCGCGCGTCTTGCACAGCTTGACCTCCGTTTTCACGCTCCCCACCCAAAAACCAAACACGCACGAAAGGAGAAGCGCGGTCAGCACCAAAGAGATGAGGATCTCCAAGAGGAGGAAAGGCCGTTTTTTATGCATGGGCCTCCTTTTTCTGGACGACGAGACGAAAGAGAATACCCTCATTGACCTTGTCCTTAGGAGAAAAATAGATCCGGAGGCAAAGCCGTTTGTACTGTTCCCCCTTCAACCCCTCTTTTTCCAACTCGCACTTCAGCGAGACAAAACGGGACACCCATTGAGGGGCGCATCCCGGGATTTGGATCTGTGCAGGGGGCAGCTCCCAGCGGCGAGTGGTCTTATTCTTTACAGGGAGATCATTCCAGGCAATTTCATTCTTGAGCAACTGCTCCTGGATTTCCGTAAACGTCCAGTCGGCCACCCTCTGCTTTTCCAGTCGCTCGATCGCCCTGATCTCCATTCTGTACTGCAAGATCGGTCCGCGCAGTAGAGGGACGATACAGAGCGTGACGAGCAAGAGGGCAATCAACACTTCGAGGAGGACAAAAGGGCGCTTCTTCATTGAGGCCGAGTATACTGGCCTTTGTCCATTTCTCGCCACTGCTCGTCTGGGCTATTACCCATAAGTCCTAGTAATAGTTCAGATATACCCAAACAACTTGAAAAATTGAAAATTCTGGGGTAAACCCGACGCAGCCAAAAACCAATCTCTTGTGTGCCGGCGCTGAAATCACGGGTTTTTCTTATGAAGGAGGTTCAACGGGGAGGCGCCAAGACGCAAAGTCGAGCTTATACCATTTATCAAAAATAATCTTCACAGCTACGGGCGTCTTTTACCTGCGG
>CAYHED010000132.1:0-4501 GCA_964355615.1 uncultured bacterium | reverse complement strand
TCGCTACCCTTGGCTTGATCTATACTTGGCTGAAAATTTTATTTGGATAGGTTCACTAGGATCATCTCCAAACCCGGAAGATGAGGCCGTGAGGGAAATGAGAAAAGTTACAAGTTGTAGTTTGTTCAAGGGAGGGGTCCTTTTAAGGGATTTTTCCCATTCTATTTTAGGTTCGCCATTTTTTAAAACATTTTTTAATACAGTACTTGGATGAGGAACAGGGCTTGAGGGGGAGCGCTACCGCCTGCGTTGCGGCGATCCTTGCTCTCTAAGATGCGCACCAACTCTCTCGGCTCCAGTTTGTGCGCCGCTACGTCGAGGAGGGTGCCGGTGATGTTGCGCACCATCTTGTATAAAAAACCTTCCCCCTCAAATTCGAGGCGGAGGCCCCCTTTTTGCAGGATGGGGTCGATGCGTCTCAAGGTGCGGACTGTGTCAGTGCAGGGGGTTCCTCGTTGGTTGGCGAAGGCGGCGAAATCGTGGGTGCCGGTGAGGAGGGAGGCTCCCTCTTTGAGGGCCTCGCAGTCAAAAAGGCCGAAGACGTGGTGGCGGTAGAGTCGGACAAAGGGATCCATCACGGGATCGAGGTGGAGGTGGTAGTGGTAGATTTTTCCGGTGGCGCTGTAGCGGGCATGGAAGTCTGCTGCAACGGGTTCTATCTTGATAACGCGGATGTCGGGGGGGAGAAGCGCGTTGAGGGAAAGGAGCAGGCGGGGGTTTTCTTGGTCGCTGTCAAAGTGGGCGGTCTGCCCGAGGGCGTGAACGCCGGCGTCTGTTCGCCCTGATCCGCTTAAGTTGATCGGGTGGCGTAGAGCCGTTTGTAGTGCGCTTTGTACAAGGGGCTGGATGGCAGTCGAATTGGCCTGTACTTGCCAGCCGCTGTAGTGAGTTCCGTCGTAAGAAATAGTGATTTTATAGCGCATAAAAACTAAAAGGCCCGGGAAAACAGTATCTCCCGGGCCTTGTATATCGTCGTCGGAAATTTAAGAGAGGTGTTTGTTGACGAGGCGTGTCATTTCAAACATGTTTACCGCTTTTTTGCCGCCGAAGATTTTTTGTAATTTCTCATCGGGGTTGATGTTGCGGCGGTTTTTTGCATCTTGCAGACCGTGTTTTTTGATGTACGCCCAGAGTTTTTTGGTCACTTCTGTGCGAGGCATTGGTCCTTCACCTACAACTGCAGCAAGGTCTTTGCTAGGTTTCATAGGTTGCATAAATTTCGATGTTTTTGCTTTCGTTGCCATGTTTCATTTCTCCTTTTGAAAAGGCTCGATTTCTAGTTCTTGGCTCTTATCCGTTCGGGGAACTTCTCCCAAACTTCATAGCACCCTTAAAAGAAATCTTTTATCTGTGTTTCGAGTTAATAGTCAAAAAAAATCGTACAAGAATTTTTTTTACGACCCCTTAACTTTCTTACAGTCTACCGGATGGCTCTATTTTCTCCACGAGAAAAGTGACCATTGAAATTTTGCAATCATTCTGGCAGATTCTTGTATGAATGGATCTAAAGTGGCGCTCATTGGTTCAGGCCTTGGTTGATATAGGCCAAGCAGAACGGCTTTTTGCAGGGGGAGATCCTCGAGACGTGGAGCCGTTGTTCCATCGGCTTGAGGGGCTGGATCACTTCTATCGAGAAATAGGGGGGATTCGGGGTTATCAAGAAACTGTCCTGCGCCTTTTGCGGGAGCCTCAAAGCTTTTGGGACTCGGCGGCTTCCTACTCTTCGCCTCCCTTTTTTCACATCGAAAAAAAAACAGCTGCTGTCAGAGAAGCGGTTGATTGGGGGATCGATGCAGTCCCTGAAATGGCTGAAATGATTCCTCTGGGGGGGGCGGCAGACCGGCTCCATTTGGTCGATGAAAAAACGGGGATGGAGCTGCCGGCGGCGCGTCTTCCTTTCGCGGGGCGTCCTCTTTTAGAGACGTTGATGCGGGATTTGGAGGGGAGGGAGTTTCTCTATTACCAGCACTCGGGCCGTCAGGTGAGGACGCCGGTTGCGATCATGACGTCGGAGGAGAAGAGGAATCATGAGCATGTTCTTGCGATTTGCGAGGAGGCTCATTGGTTTGGGAGATCTCCTGAGGCGTTCCGATTTTTTCAGCAGCCGCTCGTCCCCACAGTAGATGAGAAGGGGGATTGGATTTTACTAGGGCCGTTAAAACCTCTCTTCAAACCGGGGGGGCATGGCGCGATTTGGAAGCTGGCGCGCGATGCGGGGATTTTTCATTGGTTCGAGGGTTTGGGGAGAAAAAAAACATTGGTTCGCCAAATCAATAACCCGATTGCGGGGCTCGACGATGGGCTTTTGGCTTTTACGGGCTATGGCTGGAAGCGGGATATGCGCTTTGGCTTTGCCTCGTGCCCTTGCTTGCCCAACGCGGCGGAAGGGATCAATGTCCTGGTGTCTCGCAAGGTGGGGACCCAAGAAGAATTTGTGCTGACGAATATCGAATATTGCGATTTTGCCAAGTGCCGTATCACCGATACATCCTCCTTTTCTTCGAATACCAATATCCTGTTTGCCGATTTACAGGCGGTCTCCGATGCGGTGGCAAAAATCCCTTTTCCGGGCTTGCTCATCAATGCAAAAAAAGCGACCTATACGACTCTTGCGGGAGAAAAAAAAGAGATTTTGATGGCTCGGCTCGAATCGACGATGCAAAATATCGCCGATGTGTTTGTGGAGGCAGAGCCGCTCAAGACGACGTTCATCACGTACAACGATCGGCTCAAGACGATTTCTACGGCAAAAAGGGCCTACGTCTCCGGAGGAACTCGGCTCGAGACGCCTGAAAAGTGTTTTTATGATCTGCTGTCGGCGGCAAGAGGGCTGCTCGAACAACACTGCCACTTTTCTCTTCCCCCTCACTTTTCTCTTGAGGAGTATTGGGAGCGGGGACCTGATTGTCTCTTTCTCTACCATCCTGCTTTAGGGCCGCTCTATTCTCTGATCGGTCAAAAACTTCAGATGGGAAAGCTCGGTCTTCATTCCGAACTGATTTTGGAAATCGCAGCTCTGTCAGCCAAGGGGCTTGAAGTAGAGGGGAGTTTTCAGGTCCTTGCCGATCAAATCACGGGGCATCTCGATGCCAAGGGGGTCCGTCAGTTCTCTGATCGAGTGGGAAGCTGTGTCTTAGAAAACGTGCGGGTGGTCAATCAGGGAGTGGATTGGAAAGCGCCGTTTTGGAAAATGGGGATGAAGCGAAAAGAAACCGCTCAGGTCATCTTGAGAGGGAAGTCTCGCTTCATCGCGCGCAACGTCACTTTATTGGGCAATCTTCAGTTCGTGGTGGAGGATGGGACAGAGCTCACCCTCTCGCAACGGAACGGAAAACTGGAGAGGGCAGTGACTACCCTCTCGTGAGTTTAAGTCCGCACTGGGCCTTGCCAGACCTTGTAGATGCCGTAAGCTACCGCCACACCGGCTACGCCAACTGCGATGTGCAGGCCGTAGTTAGAGCCGATATGTACAGTGCCGTCTTTGACGATAGGCCAGTTCGTTGCCAAGAATGAAGAGCTCGCCTCATAACCAGCAGAGAGTCCTCGGAACACCCACTGACTGAGTGCAGCCACTGTTGTAACAACGGCCGTGTTTAGTTCACAAGCGCTCTGCCAGCCTGTGGTCGCGATTTCTCCGAGGCCTTGCATCACTTTACCTAATCCTGTAGACATTTAGAATCCTCCTGTTCAATGTTTGTTGTAGAAGCGACGATTATACAAGATATTTGGCGAATGTAAAGAAAAAGTTAAATGGAACGGCGTTGACGAGGAGATTTTTTCCTGGTATAAAGGGGGGAAAAAGGACTGCAAATGGATGCATACACGCAAGAAAAAATCAGGGCCATAGAAGATCGTCTCAACGCGATGTGGAGGTATCTTTGACCTGGGTGCAAAAGAGACCCAAGTCAAAGAGCTAGAGCAGCGGATGGCCTCTCCTGGTTTTTGGGATGATGGGGCGCAGGCGCAGAAGGTGATCGAGGAGAGCAATGCGCTCAAACTTTGGACGATTCCGTATCAGGAGCTTAAAGTCCGTTTTCGCGATATCAAAGAGATGCTTCCCGAAGCGGAAGCGATTGGCGATGCGGAGCTCGTTAAAGAGCTTTTAGCGGGCATGCAGGAGATCGATCAGACCCTCTCTGAGTTAGAGATGCGGAAGATGCTTTCGGGGGAACTCGACAACAAAGATTGCTACTTGGAGATCAATGCGGGAGCGGGGGGGACCGAATCGTGCGATTGGGGTGCGATGCTCTCTCGGATGTACCAGCGTTGGGGGACGAAGCGAGGGTGGAAGGTCGAGGTGGTCGATAGGCTCGAGGGGGAAGTTGCGGGGATCAAAAGCATGACGTTCCGCTTTTCGGGCCCTTTTGCCTATGGATACGCCAAATCGGAAAAGGGGGTCCATCGCCTGGTCCGGATTTCCCCTTTTGACGCCAATGCAAAGCGGCACACGAGTTTTGCGTCGGTGAGCGTGACGCCGATTGTGGAAGATGTGCAGGTGGAG
>CAYHED010000131.1:0-4582 GCA_964355615.1 uncultured bacterium | reverse complement strand
ATTTTCCCTTTTTGCCCTCGCAAAAAGGGAATTCTCTCCTCTGTGCTACCTCCCTCTTCTCTCTAGCCTCTGTGGTTATTTTTTCTTTTTTCCTTAGTTGATTGTTACAGGAGCCCCCCACACGTTATCCGCTCCCATCTGGGAGGACAGGATGGCAGCCCCGTTTTGCCAAGCTACCGTAGCGCTGCCATCTGCATGCATGCGCACTTCGGGTTGCGACGCTATCAGCCCTGCCTCAGAGACATAAACGGAAGATCTCCAGCTGCCGTCTGAGTAGATCGCCGCTTTGATACGAGCGTCGCTATCGCTCTCTTCCGTCCAGATGGCGATGGCTTTCCCGCTGTTATTGAGCGCCGCTTCGGGGAGTTTCCCTTTGGTAGCAAGCTCTGTCACAGTGCTCCAAGTGCCATCTGCGGCGCGGACGCGAGCCCTCGCTGTGACATTGGAACCTAACAACGCTTCCCAAACAAGGACAGCCTGTCCGGCATCATTCATAGCGAGATTGGGATGATGAGCTCCGGCCCCATCCCCTGCGATGACAACAGGGCAACTCCAGGTGCCATCCGTAGAAAGGGTGGCCGTAACGGGAGTGCTCCAGCTCCCCTCCGAATAGATCGCCATCTGGATGCGGGCATCGCTATCCCCCTCTTCCGTCCAGATAACAATGGCCTTCTCGCCCGATTTAAGCGCCATCTCGGGGGGCTTCCCTTGAATCGCGTTGCTCCAAGCGGTATCTGCAACGCGAATGAGAGCCCTTTCCACATCACTGGAACCCACCAACGCATCCCAAACAGGGGTAGCACGTCCGGGGCTTCCTGAAATGACCACAGGGGCGCTCCAAGTGCCATCCGGAGAAAGGGTAACCACTCCCAGTTGATGGACATTAGCCCCAAATCCCCCTTCCCAGACGACCAGCGCTTCGCCGGTGGCACTGACACCCACGCAAGCCGATACAGAATCATGAGCGGGGCTCGTCAAAGTCTTCGGCGCACTCCAGCCCGCCCCTGCAGAATAGTAGGCCCCTTGGACAACCAATCTATGGCTAGATGAGCTCTCCCATACGGCAACCGAGCGCCCATTGGCACCTGTAGCCAATTCGGGAAGCATCGTGACTGAAGACGGCTCGGAGAGCTTGGTTGCAGCAGACCACCCCGATCCAGGAGTGAAGGAAGCGGTGGCCAGATACCTATTTCTCGCATCCAGCTGCTGTTGCCATACAGCCACCCCATTCCCCTCGTGATCCAACCCAATTTCTGCAAAACGGCTATCTGTTGTAGAGAGCTGCACAGGAGCGCTCCAAGCTTCTCCCACACGCGCCGCAGCGCCATAGATCGCATAATAACCGCTCGTATTCTGGCGCCACAAGACAAGCATATCGCCCGCGCTGTTCATCATCGCTTCCGGGTCAAACGCGTCGGTAGAAAGAGAGAGCGTGGTGGGGGCATTCCAGCCGCTTTCCGTCAAATAGCTTGCCGTGTGAACGGTAAAGCAGTCATTCTTATACTCTTCCCAAAAAGCAGCCACGTTGCCCGATCCATTGGTGGCTTGCCCGACGAGAAGGGCGAAGCCCGAAAGGGCGCTGCACGTAAAGAGTGAGAGTAGATGTCTGGTTTGCATAGGGGGGTTCTCCATTTTGAGAGGGAGTTTAAGTATTTTTTACAATCAGGGCAATGAAAAAAAGAAAAAAAATTAACCACAGAGGCTAGAGAGGAAGAGGAGGAAAGCACAGAGGAAAAAACTTCTTTTTTGCGAGAGCAAAAAAGAAATACTCCTGCCGCGAAACGCGGCAAGTAATGAGAGGACATGTGGATTTACAGACTGAGTCGTTTAATCCCGGCTTTGAGTAGAGGGACGTTGAAATTTAAGAGCAAGCCCCGTTTGCATTGCAATAGTCTTAGGTAAGTAAGAACTTGGGCATCATGGATCGGAGAGATCGCATCAACGGCCTTGATTTCCAAGATGACCTCATTCTCAATGAGGAAATCGATCCGATATCCATCCTCAATAGACAATCCCTTGTAGGTCAATGAACACGCTTTCTGGCGTTCGTATGGAATATTTCGTATATCGAATTCCTTAGCCAGACATCTTTCATAGGTCGATTCCAGCAAACCAGGACCCAAGTAACGGTGAACCTCAATTGCGGAGCTGATGATTTTTTCGGTGATTAGATCATCCATGGAAGAAGAGGATACTCAATCAGCATTTTCCTTACCACCCAGAACGCACCCCCCTAGTTCTTGCCGCGTTTCGCGGCAGGGATATTTCTTTTTTGCTCTCGCAAAAAAGGAATTTTTTCTCTCTGTGCTACCTCCCTCCTCTCTGTGCCTCTGTGGTTCATTTTTTTTCCTGGGAGTGCCCCCGATGAAGCACGTCGTCCCCCTCTAAAAGCCAAGGCTCAGCTCAATAGAAAACGTGTTGTCATAGTACCCCGAGCCCCATTCCCCCTCGTAGTCCAAGGTGAAATAGAAATCCTCTCTTCCGCCATCGACAGGCACGCTACCGGTCAGCCCCACATCGGTGAGGAAAAGGCACCGGTTAGGGCTCAATCCCGTCACACTCATCACGCAAGAGGAGCCTACAAAGCTCGCTTGGGAGCGCTGTCCCATGAACCGTCGCTCAAAGGCGGCGCCCGCTGTGAGGTGGGGCATCCACTGAGTCGTACCCCAGTTGCAACAGGCCAAGAACTCCAATCCGGTTTCAAAGCGGAGGAGGTCGGAGTTGTGGCTCTCTACGTCGAGGTCGATGCTATTTGCTCCGGTCTCTTCAAAAGAGCCTCGGTGCAAGAATGCGTAGTCGATGGTGCCATAAGGGATCAGCTGAAACTGGGTTCCAAAGGAATACCCGGCTTCGAAATTGCCGAGTGCTTCCCAGCCCCATTGCTCGTGGGTAGCTTGGCGGAAGGCGGGGCTATAGAGGGAGGGGTGGAAGTCGATATTGCGCACGGCGTGGTACTTGCTTCCGGCTCCCATCAGGGCGGTCTGTGCGTAGAACTTGCGGTAGGTGCCTCCTGCGTAGAGGGCTCCATAGTAGCTATAGATGTGCCCTTTGCCCATATCGTCTCTAAACTTCACATCATCGCGGGTGTATCCGACTGCAGCGCCGCTATAGATCGTCGGTTCCCAAATATAATCGATCCCTGCGACTACGCCGCGAGGCTTTGAATGGTAACCGATCCCCTGTCCTTTCGTGTTTTGCCCGGTGCGTGTGTAAAATCCATCGATCCAAGCATGGAACTCGCGGGGCGCAAAGCAGTTGGGGGCGCAAAAGGTATCCATCTCGCGGGAGAGGACTTTGCGCACTTGAAGGATTGCCGACTCTTCGGCGAGATCGAGCCCGTTGAAGAGGCTGGAGCTCATTTGAGAAAAGGTACTTTGCTGCGCTTCTAGAGTCGAGAACTGCAGCAATCCCACCACCGTTCCAAAATCTCCCACCGCAGGAGCTGCATCGACGCACACTGCCACGATCGCCGCATTCCCGGTAAGCACTCCGGTCGTCGCCGTAGCAGGAGGGGTAAAGGCCATCGTGCCGATCGTCAAATAGACGTTATGGCTATCGTAACTCAAACTCAGTGGCAAGCTGGGCAAGTGATTGGTTAAAGTAGTGAACTCGCCGGTCAGAAGGCCCTGCGAGGTTATGATCGGAACTGTTAAGGTCGATGGATAAGCCGCTAGTTGTGGAGTGACATCCACGGTGCCGCTCACACTCGCCGTGCCAGTGATGTCGATCAGGTCGTTTTCCGTCGGGGTGATTTCGACATAGTAGGTGCCTGTCTGGGAATAATCGCCCAAAATGGTGGTCGTCCCGATGGAGTTTCCTGGCGCAATCCCTCCCGTTATCACCGTCGTACCTGCTGTGATGGTGGTGTTTCCCTTGAGCAAAGCACCTGATGAGACGATAAAGTTATTAGAGCCCGTATTGATCGTATTGTTTGCCACGAGCGTTCCCGCCGCCACTGTGAAGCCTCCCTGCGCGATTACGCTATTGGTGAGCGTCACTTGTCCCGAGCCCTGCTTGGTGACCGCTCCCGTTCCCGTAATCGTCCCTCCATAGCTCACCGTCGTCGAGTCCCCAAAGGTGAGGTTGCCACTTCCGAGAGTCACGGTCCCTCCTGTGGTCCCGCCACCCGACAAACTGAGGATCGTGTTATTGGTATTGTTCAGCGCGAGAGTGACCCCCGCGGTATTGGCCAAAACCACCGCGGAACTCGCTGAAAACGCCTGGGCAGCCGATGCGCCAAAGGTCCCTCCATTCACAGTCGTCGCTCCAGAGTAGGTATTGAGACTCGCTCCCGCTAAGGTAAAGGTCCCCGAACTCAGCGTCACGCCCCCAGTGCCGGTGATCGCCCCCGAATAGGTTCCAGACGGAGCGCTCAGCGTAAGGCTCACCGCTCCCAATGTAACGGTTCCTCCCGTCGATCCTCCGCCCGTCAGTCCAACAAGCGTCTGACTAAAACCCCCTAGATTGAGAGTCACCCCCGCGGTATTGGCCAAAGTCACAGTAGAGCTAGAGGAGATGGCATTGGCAGAGCCCTTGAGGAACGTCCCCCCGCTGATGGTGAGGGTTCCGCTCCCCGTCATCG
>CAYHED010000130.1:0-4635 GCA_964355615.1 uncultured bacterium | reverse complement strand
GCTCTCTTGAGAATCGGGGGAGACGTTTCGCTCATCGCTCCAAAAGAGCCATACTTTATCCCAAGCCAATTTTCTTTGGCGAAGGGTGGCGTAGATCGCTTTGGGGGTGGAGCCTCCGGAGAGGGCGACGGTGAAACGGCCTCGCGCTTGGATGGCTCTTTCGGCTGTATGAATCCAGTGGTCGGCAGCCCAAGCGACGGTCTCTTTGGAGTCGCCGGGAATGACGTAGTCTCTTCGGTTATCCCAAGATTGCAGCATCGATCGCCCTCAGTGTTTCTAGGTAGTGGGGGCTGGTTCCTTGGCTTGTGACCTCTTTAGCAAGGGACTGGCCGGACATCGCTTTCCCTAAAACGAATTGGTAGGGGAGGTCACACTTTTCTCGGGTCTCGATATGCACTTGGACCCGTTGTGGCTCTTTGGGGAGTCTTTTGCACTGAACAAAGATCCCTTGTTCTGTTGCAAATTCAAGAGCGACCAAATTTCCAGGTCCTACCTCTAACCAATCGACGAGCTGAAAGTCGACCCGAAATTTCCATTGCAAACGGCTTGCGAGCCAGTAGGCGACGTAGAGGGCTTGGATGCGGGTGTGGCCGAAGAAGGGGGTTGTGTGGCAGTTGTAGGTGATGACAAGGCGGTTTGCTCGGCCCAGATCGGCTACCGCAAATAGGGAAATCAACAGATCGCGCCACCCTTCTGTGCGGGCCCAGTTCAAATCGGCGACTTCCTTCCCCTTAAAACTGAGCAAGGAGTGTGCAAATTGCTTCAAATCATTAGTCGACTCGGAGTCGAAGATCACTCGTGTGGCGAGCTGGGATAGGGGAGCAAAGAGGGGGTGTTTCTTTCCGGGATCTTCTCCCCAAAGAAGGTAAACGGGGAGATCGGGGACCAAGTGGGGCAAGAGAAGAAATGGGACTTTTTTCCAGTCGTCTCCTGCGACGCCGATGTCGATGTTATCGCAGGCAATCGAACCGGAAGAGATCACTGAGACAGCGGTTTTGAGGTAAGAAGTAGAGCTTTCTGGGTCTGCAGAGATGAACAGGACGCGGCAGGGGAACTTTTCAATGACTGTTTGGACAATCGTTCGAAAATAGTCGGTGCGCGAAGAGAGGGAGCTAAAAATGATGAGATTGAAAAGGCAGGCCCTGGTTTTGTTTTCTTTGGCGAGCGCCTCCCAAATTTGGAGAAGTTCTTGCTCGATGCGGGATGGATCGACAATGAGTTGGGTGGTCATAACTTGCGCCAGGAGCGGTTGTCTTTTGCAATCAGGGCATCGGCTTCCTCGGGGCCCCAGCTACCAGAGGGGTATTGGGGAAGATCTTTGGGACCAAGGGCTGCCCAGGCCTCTAGGATGGGGGTCAGAATTTTCCACGAGTGGAATACCTCATCGGAGCGAGCGAAGAGGGTGCTGTCGCCGGTCATGCAATCCCAAATGAGCCTCTCGTACGCTTCGGGGGGTGCGGCGCCGAAATAAGAGCCGTACCGAAAATCCATCTTGACCGGTTGTATGGGACTGCTCGGTCCGGGGACTTTGCAGTTGATTTTCATGGAAATTCCCTCATCGGGCTGAATCCGGATGGCCAGAACGTTCCGGTCGTGTTTTTTCCCATTTTGTTGAAATAAAACGCCGGGGGCGTCTTTGAATACAATGGCGATTTCGGTGGCTCTCTTGGGAAGTCTCTTCCCACTTCTTAAATAGAAGGGGACTCCGGCCCACCGCCAGTTGTCGACAAAAAGGCGGAGCGCTACGTAGGTCTCAACGGTCGAATTCGAATGGACATCGGGTTCTTCGCGGTAGCCGCAAACAGCTTGTCCATCGATGAATCCGGGAGCGTATTGGCCGCGCACAAAATCTCCCTCAGCAATCGGGCGGACGGACTGAAGGACTTTGACTTTTTCATCGCGAATGGCCCCTGCGCTGAGCGAGACGGGCGGTTCCATTGCGACGAGAGATAAAAGCTGCATCATGTGGTTTTGGACGATGTCTCTAAGGAGCCCCTCTTCTTCGAAAAAATGGCCGCGAGAGCCGATGCCGATATCTTCTGAAACGGTGATTTGGATATGATCGACGTGATTGGAATTCCAGAGCGACTCAAAGATCGAATTGGCAAAGCGAAAGACCAGGAGATTTTGGACCGTCTCTTTGCCGAGGTAGTGGTCGATCCGGTAGGTTTGTGTTTCGTGGAGGTACTGGGAGATTTGTGTTTGTAACTCTTCTGCAGAGGCTGAATCGTGGCCAAACGGTTTTTCAATGATGACGCGAGACCACTTGTCTTTTGTTTTGTGGGCATCGTAGATCATCCCGAATTTGCGCAATTTTTCGATGATCATAGGGAAAAATTTCGGCTGGACGGAGAGGTAAAAAACTCGGTTTCCTCGAGTGCCGTATTTACTGTCGATCTGGGCTAGCAAAGTTGCCAGCGCCTGGTACCCTTCATCGTTGTCGAATTCGGAACAGTGGTAAAAAAGTTGCTCTTGAAAATGGCTCCAAAAGGGCTCGTCGACCGGCTTAGACCTAGAAAAGGAGCTCACATCCCCTTTGAATTCTTGCCGAAAATCTTCATTGGTTTTTTTGCGCCTCGCAAAGCCGACACAGATAAAATTGGGAGGGAGAAGACCCTCTCTTCCCAAATTGTAGAGAGCGGGCGCAAGTTTGCGACCCGTTAAATCTCCCGTCGCGCCAAAAATCACGAGGACACAAGGGGCCGTTGCGCGCGAGCTGCGGCCTGTTTCAGCAAGGGGATTTGTCATTTACGTCTCATCCAAAAAGCTTTGTAGCAGCAGTGTTGCTGCTGTCTCATCTATTCTTGCACTTCTTTGCTTTCGGTTCAAAGAAATCTCTTTGAGCGAGGCTTCCGCCCCCCGACTAGAGAGACGCTCATCGCGCAAAATAATAGGGATCTGGAGCGCCTCTTCCAACGCTTTTGCAAACTTTTCCACCTCTAAAGCCATGTCCCCTTTTTGCCCGTTCATGAGCAAAGGAAGGCCGAGGAGCACTTTTTCTACCTCTTGCCCCTTTAAAGCGGTCGCTATCTCACCAATTCCCCGCCTTCCGCCGGGAACTGTTCGGTAGGGGAAAGCGATCTTTTTCCCCGCATCTGAGAGAGCGATCCCGATCCGTTTTAAACCGTAATCGATTGCGGCAATGCGCCCCACGATTTTCCTTTTTTTAAGTTGAGACAAGTTTGAATGAAATCCCGAAAGAGGGGATGAGGATCAAACGGTTTTGATTTGAATTCGGGGTGAAACTGGACACCGAGCATCCAAGGGTGAGAGGGGATTTCGGCGATTTCGCACAGATCTCCATGTTCCAATGTACCAGAAAAGACCATCCCTTTGTCTTCCATCGCTTTTTTGTAAGAGTTGTTGAACTCATAGCGATGGCGGTGCCGCTCCGAGATGATCCGTTTGCCATAACTTTCCGCTGCAAGGGTTCCCGGTTTGATCTCGCAAGGGTAGGCGCCGAGACGCATGGTCCCCCCGAGATTTTGGATATTTTTTTGCTCCGAGAGCATGGAGATGACCGGATCGGGGGTATTGAGATCCACTTCGGTAGAGTGAGCCAGCTCTAAGCCGAGCACATTTCTTGCAAACTCGACGATCATCACCTGCATCCCTAAGCAAAGTCCCAAGTAGGGGATATTGTGGGTACGGCAGTGTTTTGCAATCGCCAGTTTCCCTTCCCAGCCTCTCCCTCCAAAACCGCCCGGAACGAGATAGCCGTCGCAGCCGCTCATATCCGCATTCCGATCTGATTCAAAGCGCCGAATTTCAATGCTGACACCGGCGGCAATAGCTCCATGGTGGAGCGCCTCTAACACCGACTTGTAGGCATCTTGGTGATCCATGTATTTGCCGACGACGCCAATGATCACTTTCCCTTGTGGATGGAGGATGTTTTTCAACATCTTTTCCCAGTGAGACAGGTCGGGCTTTTTTCCTTTGAGGTGGAGCAGTTTGCAAACCATGTCGTCGAGCCCTTGCTTGTGCAGCTGCATCGGTACTTCGTAGATGCTGCACGCCACATCTTGCTCATCAAACACCCCTTCCCGAGGGACATTGCAAAAGAGGGAGATCTTGTCTTTGATCTCCTCGGACAAGGCCTGCTCACAGCGGCACAGGAGGATATCGGGGATGATCCCGATGCTCCGGAGCACCTGAGCCGAGTATTGGGTCGGCTTAGTCTTTAGTTCCCCTGCCGCTTTGAGATAAGGGACAAAGGTCAGGTGGATGTTGATGCAATCTTTGGAGTGTTCGTACCGAAATTGCCGGATTGCCTCTAAGAAGGGGAGCGATTCGATATCGCCGACCGTGCCGCCGATTTCGACCAAGACCACCTGCGGGGTCGGTTGCTGCTGAGCGCACGCTAAGATACGCGCCTTGATCTCATCGGTTACGTGAGGGATCACTTGGACCGTTTTACCCAAATAATCGCCCTTCCGCTCCCGCTTGATCACAGTGTCATAAATCTGACCCGTCGTCGCATTGGAGAGTTTGGATAGAGGAGAGTGAGTGTAGCGGTAGTAGTGACCTAAATCGAGATCGGTTTCGGCTCCATCATCTGTGACATAAACCTCGCCATGTTGGAAAGGATTCATCGTCCCCGGGTCAACATTGAGATAAGGATCGAGCTTTTGC
>CAYHED010000129.1:0-4706 GCA_964355615.1 uncultured bacterium | reverse complement strand
CATGAGACGGTGTATGAAAATCGGTTTGGTTATACCAACGTACTCCAGTCAATGGGAGCTGACCTACAGCTATTTAGCCAGTGCCTCGGAGGGAAAGAGTGTCGGTTTGCGGCAAGCGATCACCGTCACAGCTTGGTGATCAAGGGGCCCACCCCCTTGCAGGCAAAAGAGATCTGGATCCCCGATTTACGGGCTGGGTTTGCTTACGTCATGGCGGCTCTTTTGGCGGGAGAGACAAGCACCATTTCCAATGTGGAGTACCTCGATCGGGGCTACGAAGACCTCGTAGGTAAGCTCTCTGCTCTCGGAGCTGATATCGAGCGGGTACCGGCGAGAAAGGTTGACAAGACCCCGGCTGCGGTTTAAACTATACCGGATGTTTTGGCGCCAAATTCAAAGAGAAAATTTCGTCCGTTTTGAGGATTTAGCAAATTATTTAGAACTATCCGAAGAGCTCCGCTTGCAGGTGCTCAAACGCCCCCGCTTTGCTCTGAATGTCCCTCGCCGTTTGGCTGCTAAAATGGCCAAAAATACCCTCGAAGACCCCCTCGTGCGGCAATTTGTTCCTCTCGAACAGGAGCAGGTCGTCTCGCCGGGGTTTGTGGCAGACCCGGTCCAAGACAGTAGTTTTCGTCAGTGTGGCAAGCTCTTGCACAAGTATTCGGGTCGGGCACTCCTGGTCGTGACGGGGGCTTGCGCCATGCACTGTCGGTACTGTTTTCGTCAAAATTTTTCCTATGAGCCCGCAGACAGGGGGTTCGATCAGGAGCTGGCCTATATCCGAGCAGACGAGACGTTAGAAGAGGTCATTCTCAGCGGAGGGGATCCTCTTTCTTTAGGGGATGAGGCCTTAGAGCGGTTGCTCAGCGCGATTTCCTCCATCCCCCACGTCCGGCGGATCCGTTTCCACACCCGGTTCCCCATTGGGATTCCAGAAAGAGTGGACGATTCGCTCCTCTCGATTCTAGCCGCCGTGCGCCCCCAAGTCTTCATCGTCATCCACTGCAATCATCCGCGTGAGCTGGATCCAGATGTCGTAGCAGCTCTTAAAAAGCTGCGTCAGTTGGGGATTCCGCTGCTCAATCAGGCTGTGTTGCTCAAAGGGGTCAATGACAGTCCTGAGGTGTTGCTAGAGCTCTCTAAAGCACTGCTTGATGCGGGAGTGTTACCCTACTACCTCCACGAGTTAGATCGGGTGCAGGGAACGGCTCATTTTGAGGCGGAAGAGGGGCGGGGAGTAGAGTGGCTCCGCTTTGTGCAACACAACCTGGCTGGCTTTGGGGTTCCCCGCCTTGTGCGGGAAGAAGCCGGGAAGCAGAGCAAAACCTTTACTGCAGGCATTTGATTTGTTTTTTTCTGCGCTTCCGCGCTTCTGCACTCTTCTGCGCTAATCGGTTTCTCTCCGCCGCATATTCAATCCCTGTGTAGTTGGACCGGTTTATCAGCTCTCGAGCCCTTCGGGGGTTACATCCGGTCTACGGTCTCGAGCCCCAGGATCTCGAGCCCTTGTTTGAGGATGCGGGAGGTGAGTTCGCACAGGACTAAACGGCTTCCCTCTTCGGGGGAGCCTTCGACTCTACAATCGCGGAAGAAGGCGTTGAACTTTTCGGCGAGCTCATAGAGGTAGTCGGTCAGGCGGTTGGGGAGAAGGTCGCGGGCGACGGCTTCGAGGATTTCGGGGAAGCGGCGGAGGTGGAGGCCGAGGGAGATCTCTGAGGGGTGCTGAAGCTGGATGGTGTGCTTTTGGAGGACGCGCTGGATGTCGGCGCCCACTTTCCGCTTGATCCCTTGGATGCGCACATAAGAGTAGAGGAGAAATACGGCTGTATTCCCCTCAAATCGAAGCATCCTTTCATAGCTAAATGTGTAATCTTTAGTGCGGAGCGAGGCGAGGTCGGAATACTTCACAGCGCCAATGCCGAGTACGTGGGAGAGGTGTTCCACTTCTTGGGGAGGGGCGTTGGGGATCTTTTCAAGAACAGTGGTCCGGGCATGGTCGACTGCCTCGGTGAGGAGGTCGATGAGTTTTTCCGTCTCGCCGGAGCGGGTTTTGAGTTTCTTCCCATCGGCGCCGAGGACGAGGCCAAACCCGACATGGTCGACGCGCGTTTTCGCAGGATCGAGCCAGCCCGCTTTTTCAGCGGCTGCAAAAATCATGTGAAAGTGGAGCTGTTGACCCAGATCTGTGATAGCGATGATCCGATCGGCCTTTTCAACCAAGATCCGGTGGCGGATCGCAGCGAGGTCGGTGGTGTCGTAGTTGTAGCCTCCATCCGATTTTTGGACCATGAGGGGGAGGGGTTGCCCTTCTCGGTTGACAAATCCATCGAGGAAAAGGCACTTGGCGCCGTCAGAAACAGTGATGAGGTTTTTTTGTTGCAGCTCCTCTACAACCGCTTTGAGCTGGGGGTTGTAAAAGGACTCTCCTCGCTCAGTAATCGTGACGTTGAGGAGGTCGTAAATCTCTTGAAATCCTTTGCGGGAAATATCGCAAATGCGCTTCCAAATCTCAAGGGATTCCAAATCCCCTGATTGGAGGCGGACTACTTCGAGCTGGGCCCGTTTTTTAAATTCTGGCTCAGCGTCAAACCGTTTTTTAGCTGCCTTGTACCAGGTCATGAGGGTGTGGAGGTCGGCGCCAGCGCTCTCTTGGAGATCTGCCATGTAGGCAATCAGCATTCCGAACTGCGTTCCCCAGTCGCCGATGTGATTTAAGCGAAGGACGTCTTGTCCCAAAAACTCAAAGAGGCGGGCTAAACAGTCTCCAATGATGGTCGAGCGGATATGTCCGACGTGCAGTTCTTTCGCTACGTTGGGGGAAGAAAACTCGACGATGATTCTTTGCCTTTTCCCTGGGATCGATGCGCCTAGGTGGGGGTCGTTCAATTGCTCTTGGAGTTGCTGAGATAAAAAAGGAGGCGACAGCGTGAAATTGATGAATCCGGGACCGGCGATTTCAATGTGGGAGCAGGCAGCTCGGTCAGCTGGTTCTAAGGCGTCGATCAGGGCTGTTGCAACGGCGCGGGGGTTTTGTTTGAGCGCCTTGGCCAGACGGAGGGGGCTATTGCATTGGTAGTGGCCAAAACCCTCTTGTCCGCAGGGGGCGACATCTGCATCCAAGGTCTCCCCAAAGGCTTTGTGGATGGCTCGGGTCAGCCGCTTTTGAAAGAACGCGAGGAGGGTATCCATTACCTATTCGGGGTTGTGGTGGAACACGGGAGGGAAGGTCCGCTTGCCAATCGAGTATTTCAATCGGTATTCAGCAAGGGAGAGCGCTGCTTTATAGGTCGACTCGCCGTTTCGTTCGGCGATATCGTAGATCGCTAAAAGGGTGTCGTAGATGTGATGGATTTTATAGCGCGGTCCAGTGGGGCTATAACCGTCGTCATCCAGCTCAGCGGCGACATTTAGGAGTCCTCCTGCATTGATCACAAAATCGGGGGCGTACAAAATGCCCATCGCTTTGAGTTTGTCTGCATGGACGCTGCTGAGTAACTGGTTGTTTGCTGCGCCGGCAATCGCTTTGCAGCGCAATTTGGGCAAGGTTGTGTCGTTGATCACAGCTCCCATCGCGCAAGGGGCTAAGATATCGCACTCGACGCTTAAGATTTCGCTCGGGGCCACTGCCTTAGCGTTGTAGCGAGCGGCTAAAGTAGCTGTTTTCTCTTGGTCGATATCGGAGAGGATCAGTTGGGCGCCCTGCCAAAAGAGGAGCTCCGCCAGGCGGCCGCCGACGCTTCCTAATCCCTGGATTGCGATCTTCTTGCCCTCGAGGGAGTCGGAGCCGTAGAGCCGTTTTGCGACGGACTGGATGCCGCGCAAGACCCCCCAAGTGGTAAACGGGCTCGGATCTCCGCTGCTCTTGGAGTGGGCTAGACCTACGACATACTTAGTCGATTGCCGGATGATATGCATATCTGCTGTCGTACTGCCGGCGTCTTCTGCGCAAATGTAGCTACCGCCTAAAAGATCTACAGCAGCGCCAAAACTCTTGAGAAGTTCGGGGGTTTTGTCTTTTTTGGGATCTGCGATGATCACGCTCTTGCCACCGCCAAAACCGACTTCGGAGACAGAAGCCTTGAAAGTCATTCCCTCCGCTAGCCTGCAAGCGTCGCTCAGCGCATCTTCAAAAGAGGCATAAGGGTGAATCCGGGTGCCGCCGAGCGCAGGCCCCAACTGGGTATTGTGGATGGCAATGATCGCATTCAAGCCCGCTTTTTTATCTACTATATGGAGGACCCGTTCAAACCCCTCAACAGAGATCTCTTTGATCTGCAGAGATTGGTTTTTTACGAGAGCAGATAAAAGCTCTGTATCGGCCGATTTCAAAGTTTTTGTAGACATTCCTAAGCCCCCATAAAGAAATTGATTGGACGTCAATATAACAGGTCCCTTGCCTGAAATCAAGGATCTAGTCTATTCTACCTTAAGTAAAACCCTTTAACCGCGGAAATCTGGGATGACCACTGCCCTCACCATCAACCCTGAGCTCAAAGCTGAGCTCTTGAAGTTTCTAAAGAAGAATAGGAATGCCGATTTGGTGACTATTTATTTGGCCTTTATTGAGGAAAAATATCGCCTGCAGCCGGTCCTTTTTCCGCGTGAAAAAATGATTTACCAAAGCCTCGAAGACCTGACCCAAAAGCTAGAAACACAAGGAAAGCACCGGAAAGAGACGGAATTCACGAACCAATTCAGCTAACCGA
>CAYHED010000128.1:0-4760 GCA_964355615.1 uncultured bacterium | reverse complement strand
GAAGGAAAGCACCCAGTATTGTGTGAGGGAGTATACGAGACCGATGTCCAGTACAAAAATTTGGCCTGGATAGACGGTCCCGTTGGTGCCGTAACCACCGCCGTAAGAATTGAATCCCTTGACGTGGACAGGAGCGGGAATGGAGTAGCCGAGGTTAACTCTCATATTGAGGTAATGGGAGCCGTTGGTCCTCACCAAGTTTCCCCAAGTGACGGTAGCCGATGTAACCCATGAGCCGGCCCCTCCGATTTGAGTGCCGTGTTTGGGAGGCTTGAGGTTGCGGTACTTGCCGCAAGGGAAGATTTCAGAAAAACTCAGTTTGATGGCGGTGGCCCAATCCCCTTGGAGAAACTGCTGATCGTATAAGCTGATATCCCAAATAATGGGGAAATCGCCGAGGGCCCAATTGGCCGCCCCTTGAGAGAGATTGTAATAAACCGTGGGAAGAAACTCGAGGTCCATATTGGGGGCAATCCCTACTTGAATCTCTGGCTGAAAGTAGTTGTTCCACAAAGTGGGGAAAGAAACCGCGTGCCCATGTTGATCGTAATTGCCGGTATAGGCGATGGCGAAAAAATAGGGCTCGATATCGTAATGGCCGAGCGGAGTAATGTAGGCGGTGGTGGCCAAGAGTGGCCCCGTAAACCAAGGCACTACATTGGGGACAACGACCTTATCAGCCAAGAGGCAAGCGGGAAATAGAAGAAGAAACGGCCAACGCATATACTGGAGTTTACTAAAAATTCTTGTTTGTGGAAACTAGGTTCTATGATGATCATCCTTCTTCTTCAGCTACTGCACATCGGAAATGCTACTTTGCAAGTAGAGGTCGCCGACACTCCTGAAACAAGAGCCCAAGGGCTCATGTACCGGACTTCTTTGCCAGAAAATCGGGGGATGCTCTTTGTTTGCGAGGCCCCTCGCAAGGTCAATCTGTGGATGAAAAACACCTTCATTCCCCTTTCCGTCGGTTTCTTTGACGAGGAGAAAACCCTTTTTCAGACCGCCGATATGTTCCCCGTACGGACAGGCGCCACCAGCTTTCCCCTCACCCCCAGCGAAAAGCCCATCTTGTACGCCCTCGAAGTGAATCTCGGCTGGTTTACTAGACATAAAATTCATCCGGGCATGAAATTCTCCCTTGATGTAGACTAAGTAGGATGAAAAAGAAGAGCCCTTGGGGCGTACTCATAGCCATTGTTTTGGCCGTTTTGTTTAGCGAGTTTGTCGGAAACACTGCCTCCATCGGGGGAGTCACCTTCTACTCCATCATCGATCTCTTCGGGAAAATCTTTCTCAACGCCCTAAAACTCCTCGTAGTCCCCCTGGTCTCCTCTTCGATTATCACTGGGGTGTCTCGCGTAGGGAATGAAGGAGGCTTTGGGCGCCTCGGCCTTAAGATGGTCACCTTCTATTTAGCGACCAGCCTGCTCGCCGTTTTGATCGGCCTCTTTTTCGTCAATTTGATCGAGCCGGGAGTCGGGACGGAAATACCCACCCTTGCAACACCCCCCACACTAGAAACCCAAAATTCTCTCAAAGACCTCCTCCTCCAGTTCGTCCCCCCGAATATCTTTCTCGCTTTTTCGCAAGGACAGATGCTAGGCCTCATCTTTTTCAGCCTCCTCTTCGGTTACGCGATCTCCAAGATCGAAACCCACCTCGCCTCCCAGCTCCAACACTTTTTTGCTGCCGTTTTCCAGACGATGATCCAAGTGACCCACATCGTCATGCGCTTCCTTCCCTACGGAGTCTTTTGCCTTGTCGCCACCACCGGATTTCACTCACTCAAATCGCTCGCCCTCTTTTCTGTCACCGTCCTCCTCGGCCTTTTCGTCTTCGTGGTGATAGGACTCCCCCTCTTCCTCCGTTTTATAGGAAAAGTAAGCCCCTGGAAACACGTGAAAGCGATGACCCCCGCCCTCATCACCGCCTTTTCCACCAGTTCCTCCTCCGCAACGCTCCCCATCACCATCGACTGCGTTGAAAAACGGGCCGGCGTCTCCAACCGGATCTGCAGCCTGGTCGTTCCCCTCGGCACCTCGATCAACATGTCAGGCTCCGCGCTCTACGAATGCGTCGCCGCCCTCTTTGTCGCACAAGTGTATGGAATCGAAGTCTCCCTCACGATGCAATTTCTCGCCGTCATTGTCTCTCTCATCGCCTCCATCGGCGTCGCCGGCGTCCCCTCAGGCAGTTTAGTCGCGATTCTCCTCATCTTGAATGCGATGGGCCTTCCCGCGGAAGGGATGGGCCTCTTCGTAGCAGTCGACCGCCTGCTCGACATGTGCCGCACCACAGCGAACGTGTTTAGCGACAGCTGCTGCGCCGTTCTGGTCGCCCGCAGCGAAGGGGAGAAGACCCTCCTCTAGTGGGGGAAGAAAAAATTCACCACAGAGGCGAGAGAGGGGGGAGGTAGCACAGAAGTAAAAAATCTAAGCTAGACTGATTTTTAAATGTCTACCAAGCGCTCGGGCTGCTTTGGCAAATGTCCGCAGCGTTGAAGGAAGCTCCGGATCGAGAATACGGTCAACAGCAGATCGACTCGTCTCCATCCGTTCGGCGAGTTCCGCCTTGTCGATCCTCTGCTTTTTCATCTCCTTTTCCATTTGGAAAACAAAAACTTTTTTGGCCACGACTTCCTCGATCTCTTCTAGAATCCCTTCTTCTCTTAAGAAATCATCAAAATTAGAGCCGATATGTTTGTTTTTTTTCATATTCATCCTCTCCAAACTTCTTTTGCCCTTTTAAATCCTATCTCTAAATCTCGAGGGGTTGTTTTCTCTGTTTTCTTAAAAAAACCATGCAACAACACCATCTGTTCTCTATGCATTATAAAGAAAACTCTGGCAATTACATTCGGCAGCGAGCTGCGTACTTCCCATAAGCCCTTGCCTAGATTTCCTACGAGGGGCATGCCCAAGGGCCACCCTTCTTGCACCATTTTGATATCTTCTCCAATCGTTCGTCGTTCGCTCTTCTTCAGAGACTTTAGCCATTCCCTGACCGGCTCTTTTCCACTCTCTTGTTGATAGAAATCAACAGCGATAATCTTGCGGGGCGTTATGTCAGACACAATACCTTTAAATGCAGAAACTCAGTTTACCAAATTTGGTACAAAAAGACAAGGCTTTCTGATTGAGGAGCTGCGAGGCTGGTAAATAAAGGCTCTTGCCGCAAAGCGCGGCAAGAGCCTTTATTTTTCTCCTCTTAATTAATTATGACCGGAGCACCCCAAACATTATCGGTTCCCATTACGGCGGATACGATGATCGCCTCATTGTTCAGACCCGACTGCCAAGCTGCGACGGCGCTGCCGTCTGTATTGACCCGCACCTCAGGTTGAGAGGCCGTCTGCCCTGCATCCGAGATGTAAACAGGAGAGCTCCAGCTCCCATCTAAGTAGAACGCAGCCTTGATACGAGCGTCGCTTTCCCCATTTTCAGTCCAGATCGCAACAGCTTTCCCGCTATTGTTGATCGCCACTTCGGGGAGATGTCCATTCGTAGCAGCGAGCTCCGTGATCGTTCCCCAAGTGCCGTCCGCCTCACGGATGAGAGCCATTGCAGCGATATCGGAACCTACTGGAGCCTCCCAAGCAACTACAGCCTGCCCAGAATCATTCATAGAGAAATCGGGATGAGCCGCTCCCACTCTATCTCCTGAAATCACAACAGGACTGCCCCAAGTGCCGTCTGCAGAGAGAGTAACCGCTCCCAGTTGATCGCCACTCGCCCCAAAGCCCCCTCCCCAAACCACGAGCGCTTCGCCGGTGGAGCTCACCCCCACGCAAGCTGTTACCGAATCGTGAGTAGGATCGGTCAAAGTCACAGGAGCGCTCCAGCCTGCCCCTGCAGAGTAATAAGCCCCTTGAATCACCAGTCTAAAGTAAGACCCTTGGCTAGAGGAGCTCTGCCAAGCAGCCACCATCCGTCCATTAGAGCCCGTAGCCAGTTCAGGCGCCATCATCACTTGGGACGCATCGGAGAGCTTTGCCGCATCAGACCACCCCGATCCAGGAGTGAAAGAAGCCGTAGCGAGACATAGATTCCTCGCATCCAGCTGCTGCTGCCATACAGCAACTCCGTTCCCATCTTGATCCAGACCCACCTCTGTAAAATAGCTATTGGCCGAAGAAATCTGCACAGGGGCGCTCCAAGCCTCTCCCACATGAGCCGCCGCTCCATAGATCGCGTAGTACGGGCCCGCATTCTGACGCCACACGACGAGCATGTCTCCAGCGCTATTCATCACCGCTTCCGGATCAAACGCATCGGTAGAGCCAGACAACCTCGTAGGAGCGTGCCAACCGCTTCCGACCAAGTAGTTCGCCGTCCGAATCGAAAAGCAGCTGTTGCCGTATTCTTCCCAAAAAGCCGCTACATTGCCAGAACCATTGGCAGCCATCCCAGGATCATCCGCTTCTCCAATGAGAAGAGCAAAACCTGAAACAGCGGTGCAGCCGAGAAGTGAAAGTAAACGCATAAAAAATCCTCCATTCTGTGGGTTGAAAGAGGAGGAGTGTAAGTATTTTTTGAAATCGGAGCAACCAGAAAAGGAAAAAAGAAAAATAACCACAGAGGCACAGAGGAAGAGGAGGTAGCACAGAGGAAAAAAAAATCTCCTTTTTGCGAGAGCAAAAAGGAGAATCTCCTGCCGCGAAGCGCGGCAAGAGCGGGGCGCTTCTTCTATTTGCCGCGCTTCGCGGCAAGGATTTTCCCTTTTTGCCCTCGCAAAAAGGGAATTCTCTCCTCTGTGCT
>CAYHED010000127.1:0-4952 GCA_964355615.1 uncultured bacterium | reverse complement strand
CAAAATCAGGGCGCCTCCTTGGCATCTCCCAATTTTTGAATCACTCCCGGTATACTCCTTGATTTGCAATTGATCAAATAGATTTTTTCCTCTATAGGTTTTAGATATGTCTACCTCTCTTTTGAAAGCTGTCCAGAGCGATTTTGCCTTGCTCAATTGGCCCACTCAGGCCAAACCAGAGAAAATCCTCGATGTCGCCATCATCGGCGGCGGTCAATGCGGCCTAGGTTTATCCTTGGCTCTTCGGAAATACAACATCACCAATGTCCAAATTTTCGATCGGGCCCGGGCTGGAGAAGAAGGCCCCTGGGCGACAACCGCCCGGATGCTCACCCTCCGCAGCCCCAAAGAATTCCCCGGACCCGCCCTTGAATTTCCCAGCCTCACTTTCCGAGCCTGGTATGAAGACAAAAATGGGGAATGGGAAAAACTGGGCAAAATCCCCACTCCCGAATGGATGAGTTATCTGCAATGGCTTCCCAAAGCCCTCAATGTATCCATAAAGAACGAATGGCATCTCCAATCCATTCATCCAGATCTCAATCTGACCTTCGATAAGAACCGATCAGTCCAAGCCCGGACGGTTGTTCTCGCTACAGGCCGCGATGGATTTGGTGGGCTTTATATTCCCCCCTTCATTGCCAACCTACCCCGCTCTTCTTGGTTTCATACGGGCGAACGGATTGATCCCAAAGGTTTTAGAGGGAAAAAAGTCGTTGTTGTTGGCGATGCCGCATCGGCCTTTGATATCGCTGCCACTGCTCTTGAACATGGGGCAGAAAAAGTGACTATGTTGTCGAGAAGAGAAAAGCTTTCCGATCGCAATCCTGGGTCTGAGTTTAAAGGTTGGGCCGCTTATGCCTCGATGCCCGACCGGGAGAAAATGGAAAACCTGGAAACAAGATGTAAACTCGGCACGGTTGTTCCCCCTGAGTCTGTAGCACGGGTTACAAAATGGAACAATTTTACCCTTCTTTCTAAAACAATCATCACAGGTGCCCACTTAAGAAGCGTTGAGACCAACCATGGCCCCATCCCAACCGATCTCATCGCCTTGGGCACTGGCTACGAAATCAATCTCTTCCGCATAGATGAACTGGCCCCCATCTGCGATCAAATCCTACTCTGGGGAGACCTTTATCCCGAAGCTTCCTCCAAAATCACTCCCTATCCCTACTTAGGGCCCCACTTTGAATTTCTTGAGAAGAAGAAAGGAACAGCGCCCTATTTAAAGCACATTTATTGTTTTAACTACGGCTCATTCTTAAGTCAGGGGCGGATTGCTGGAGATACCGATGTTATTCCCATTGGCCTCAATCGCCTCGCAGAGGGAATCTACATCGATCTGTTCAATCAGACCAACAGTTCCCGCCAAAGTAGCCAACAGCTATAAGCGCTAACCAAAAACAGGTACTTTTTTCTAAACCCTCCTGGAAAAAAGCCCTCACTCTACTGCTTGGGACACTGTTGTGTACCGGCAAAAGGACCGTTTGCGCGGCCCTGCGTGCGACGGGTCTGGAGTTTAAGCCGGGTGTTGCCAAGTATACCCAACCCACTTGAAAAGTCGGGAATTTGGCAAGGAAGGTCCCCAGAATTTCTCTTCGGAGCGAGCGACCCATCCGGGGTCCCCGCCAAAAACCAATTCTTCAAACTGAATCATCTTATACTGCCCTAACGGGAACGTCGGCTCTTGCCAGCGCAAGCAATTGTTCTGGATGCTTCTGCCACACTGTCAGCTGAAGAATCTCTCGCTCTATTTTCGACTGAGCATTCTCGACGATAACCACGTCTTCATCCTCCTCCTCTTGTGAGGAAACGTGCGCTTCAAGCTGCTCTAGATTACGCTGCGCCCCCGCCAATGCTTCAACCCATCCCTCTTTCCCTGGTTCATTGGCTTTTATGTGTTCCTCGCACCATTCAGCATGCAAAGAGACCGTTTCAAAGCAGGTCTTCTGCATCTGCCTAAGTTTAAGAAGAGCAGACGCGTGTTCACGAGCCGCATTGATCAAAGCTCCCTGGAAACATTCAGAGAGGGACTTACCCGCCTCTCCCTCTTTCAGGGGAATAAAAGAATACTCGCCGGGAAATAGAGTTTGCAGCTTTTGCCTAGTCGCTTCATTGAAGTGATCCGAGCTATTACGGCGTACAAAATCGACCATGACCTTCATGGCATCCCGCCCCACTTTATCGGTTGCGCTTTCACAAGACAAGGGAATTTGACACTCTATTCCGAGCGCGAAAGAGCGCAACGGCCCCTGAACTTTCCCTATGGTAAAGATTGCTAGTTCACGTTGCCAAGATGCTGCTGCTGCCATATTAAAACTCCTTTTTGAGTTGGGGAGTCTACCATTTGCTTATTTTTCTGAGAATGAAAAAACCCCACCACCAGAATTTGGCATTAAAGATCTAGAGATGTTATACCCAAACAACTTGAAGAGTTGGTTTTTGGCTGCGTCGGGTTTACCCCATAATTTCCGTTCTCACTCGCGTCTTGCCCGAGGGCAATGGCCGCTCGCTCCGAACAAAAATTCTGGGGACCCTCCTTGCCAAATTCCCAACTCTTCAAGTTGTTTGGGTATAGAATAGAGTTTTTCAAATTTTAGGAGTTAACATGGCCGCAGAAATCAATCAATGTTGGCTCAAGAAGAACCCTGTGCCCCTTTTCATCAGGAAGAAATCTCCGGGTGTTTGATTCGAACAAACGACCAATGGATTAACAGTCCCATCCCCGGTATAACTCTGAATGATAGAGATTAAACCAGAATCACGCTTTCCTCTCAAGAAGATTAAGGCCTCGTTCAGATAGGCTCTAAAATATTCCCTTGGGTTCTGCTCACTTGCGGAAAATTTGCGGAAAATTTGAATAAAAAGACAGCTGAGGCCATAGACAAAACTGCTCAAGGCAAACGATAATAAACTTATTTTGAGAAGGCCTTCTTGTTTTTTGAGGAGCTGGAGTGTACAATCGCCCCCAAATGATTTTACATCCATCCGAAATACATCAAAACACCCTTTATACCGAGCGCTTGATGAATCTGCACAATGTCCCCGGGCTGTCATTCGCATTGATTGAGGGCACTCAAATCACACTTTTTGTACTAGGGACAAAAAATGCCCATTCTCAAGAACCCATAACGACCACAACCGTGTTCGAAGGGGCTTCTCTCAGTAAGCCTGTGATTGCCTATGCCTCCCTTAAATTATGCAAAGAGGGGCTGCTCGACCTCGACCGCCCATTGGGCACATCGACCGTCACACTGAGGCGCATCCTTTCCCATACCGGAGGGTTTCCTGCCGGGCATTTAAAGCCTGGCGAAGCCCTCAAACTAAACCCTCAACCGGGATTTTCTTACTCAGGAGAGGGTTTTCGCTATCTGGGCCAGATCATCGAACAAGTCACGAACACTCCCCTCGCCGTGTATCTGCAAGAACAGGTTTTCATCCCTCTCAAAATGGAACATAGCAGCTTGGTCTGGGAGGAGCGTTACGAAATTTTGGCAGCCTCTCCCCACAACCAGAGGGGGGATCCTCTAGAAAAATGGAAACCTCATCAGGCGACCGCCTCATGCAGCTTGCACACAACAGCTTCCGACTTTGCTAAATTCATGATTGCAGCCGAGCAGTTTCCAGAAATGGCGGAAGTGCAGACTCAGATAGAGGGCGCTATTAGCTGGGGGCTGGGATGGGGCATTGAAACAGACTCTCGAGGGCGAGAAGGATTGTGGCACTCTGGAGACAATGGAGGCTTTCAGTGCTTCGCTTTTCAAAACTCAGAGCGTGGATTTGTCGTTATGACCAACAGCCCAAATGGGATGACTCTCTACCGAGAGCTCCTCGATCATTGGATTGGAGGAGAGCATCCCCTGCTCGACTGGGAAGAATTTGACTCCCGCGCAAAAGAAGAGTTTCCGGCCATTTGGTGGGGAGATTATGCAAGAGAATAATTTTCAATTTACTTTCAAACCGGCAGGTCGATGGGACAAGGAACGAATTGTTGATTGGTTTAAACAGGATCACATCAAAGAGTGGATGCACGGAGTAGGTCTTCAGAACACTCTGAATGGCTTAGAAAAAAAATTTCGGGGAGCCTCCACCACCACCTATTGGATCGGTTACACTAAAGAGGTCCCTTTTGCCTTTCTCATCACTTCACCCGAGGGAAAAAATGCGACTACTTTGGACCTGTTTATTTGCGACCTCAATTACCTGGGTAAGGGGCTCGCAGTGCCCATGATTCGGGAATTTCTAATCAGCCACTTCTCTCATGTGACAAAAGTGCTCATAGATCCTGAAGCGACCAATGCACGAGCCATTCACGTGTACCAAAAAGTGGGCTTTAAGATTGTTGGGGAGTTCATCGCCAGTTGGCATCCCGTGCCCCACTACCAAATGGAACTTCACATGAAAGACCTCTTTATGGGGAACAAATGAATCCATGCACTTTAAGCCAAGATATTCGGCGTGAATATGATCGATTAGTGAACGGCATTGCTGCCATCCCCCTCTCCCTTCGGACTTTAAAAAAGATCGATGGCACTGGCGGGAAAGTAAGCGTCGCAGACCTCATTGCGTACCAAATTGGATGGGGGAAGTGCTTAATTCGGTGGTATGAGGCTGGAATAAAGGGAATTATGCCAGACATGCCTGGCGAAGGGTTTACCAAATGGAATTATGTGGCTATCGCCCGCCATTTCCAGAAAAAGTATCAGTACGACAGCGCTGATGAACAAATGGCTCTATTTCATCTGGTGGTTTTACGCATCCTCGAGATCGTGGCAACGGAAGATCAAACGGGCAATCTCGATCGATTGGGGGTTTGGCCTTGGTGCACACTTTCTTCTGGCAAACAATGGCCTTTGAGTAAGTGGATTCGGGTCAACACCGCAGCTCCTTATAAACGAGCTCTTTCCCTGATCAAACAAGAGCATTAACAACAGACCCTACTCAGACTG
>CAYHED010000126.1:0-4958 GCA_964355615.1 uncultured bacterium | reverse complement strand
GGAGGACATCAAAGAAGTGGAGAGAGACCATAGGGACATCAGTTGGAACGAGAAAAAAGAGAGCGCTTTGTGGAGAGGCAATCTCACTGATGTGGGCATGCCCGGAGATTATTCTCCCCACTTAAGGGAGTGTCCCCGTTTCAAAATCTCAGAGCTCTCCGTGCAGCATCCCCAGTTGGTCAATGCGGGAATCTGTAGCGCCGATTCTCCTGAAACTATTTCTGCCTTAAGTCACGCCCACGTGATCCGAGGCCCTCGCAGCAAGCGGGACCATCTTCATCATAAATATCTCCCCGTCCTCGATGGACATATGTGCACTTATCCAGGATACCAGTGGAGATTGCTCTCCAATTCAGTGGCCTTCAAACAAGAATCGGATCAGATCCAATGGTTTTATGGGGGGCTTGAGCCCTACCAACACTATGTCCCCATCCGCAATGACTTAAGCGATTTGCTCTCGCAAATCGATTGGGCCAAGGCACATGATGGAGACGCTCAAGCGATCTCTGCTCGGGCGCAAGAGTTTGCTCAGCACAATCTTTTGCCCTGTCACATTTATGCCTATTTACATCGAGTTTTTACGAGATATGCAGCCTCACAGGAAATCGACTTCCAGGAGCTAAAAAAAGCAACGCGCCAAGATCCAAAGTGGGAATGTATCCAGTATCGAAAAAGAACTCACCTCATGCGGACAATCCGCAAACTCATGCAATTCGGCAGACCGCTTGCCGGTGAGGGATCTTGTCCATGGTTTTCCAATCAAACGGTTCAATGTAAAGCCGCTTTACAAGGCTCTCTTTGAGCTGCAGGGTGAGCATTTTTGGGTCAGACGCATGGTCTTTGAGCGGCGTTAGAAAATCTTTGTGGGACCGATCCTGCCGGTATGTGGGCCGTTTGCTCGGCAGATGCAGGTAGCTCATATTCTCATCCGAAAAATCCCATAGGAAAGAAGTGTGATGCACCCATCGATCTTTTTTGATGTATTGGGCGTTGCCCCCACACTTCTTTTCTCCGATGACGTAATCATTTTCTCGCAAAGCAAAGCCGGGAATATTCCAGGCTTGCCTGTACAGCTCTGCTGACCAGCGGAGAATGGGCTCGGGGAAGGCTGGCACATCGAGATCCCCTTTGGCCATGATGAATGTAACAAAAAGAGTTTGCTCATCGACAATGACCGTCCCCCCGCCGCTAAATCGCTTGATAAGGGGGATCTGGTCCCGTTGAGCCCGCTCTACATCGACCAACTCTTCCGCTTTGCTGGAAATACCGAGAACGATGCTGCGCGGGGAGCCCCGATTGACAATGCAAAAACTGCGAGTATCGGTTCTAAGAAGAGCCTCTTCTAGCTGCAGTTGCTCAAAGATAGGCATGCCCGAGAGGTCGATCCAGTGGAGAGTTTTTTTCATTTGAGAGCGACGAGTAAAATCGAGATATCTGCAGGGGTCAGTCCCGAAATGCGCGATGCTTGCCCTACATTTTCTGGACTGAAGCGGTTTAACTTTTGCTTGGCCTCGGCGCGCAGACCCACCAGCACATCGTAGCAGAAGCTTTTGGGGATTTTTACTTCGTCGAGGTGTTCTAATTTTTCCACCTCTTTTTCCTGCCGTTCAATATACCCGGCAAACTTGAGGTGCATCTCAATTTGCGTATTCAAATCCAACCCAAAATCCTTCACTTGCTCTGGGAACTCCTTCAAGAGCCTCTCATAAGTCCACTCAGGTCTACACAGGAGCTGTGCCAAGTGGGTCGACCTTCCCTCAAACGTCTTGAACACAGCCCCAAGCCGCTTCGACTCTCCCGCTACGGTGTCCCTCTTATAGATAGCCCGCTCATACTGCTCTCTAGAGACAAGGCCCAATTCGTACGCCCTAGGTCTGAGCCTCACATCGGCATTGTCCTGGCGCAAAAGCAGACGGTGCTCTGCCCGACTGGTAAACATCCGGTAAGGTTCAGATAAATCAAAGCGGATCAGGTCATCGATCATGACCCCAATGTACCCCTCGCTCCGCTTCATTGTAAAGGGTTCCTTCCCCGCCACTTTCAGAGCCGCATTGATCCCCGCTATCAGCCCTTGGCTGGCCGCCTCTTCATAACCGGTTGTCCCATTCACTTGCCCAGTTAAAAACAGCCCCTCGACCTTCTTCGTCTCAAGGCTTGCAAAGATCTGATCGCTCTTGACGTAGTCATACTCGATCGCATAAGCAGCGCGCATGATCTCTGCCCTTTCCAAACCGATGACGCTATGAATCATATCCAGTTGCACATCAAACGGCAGGGAAGAGGAGATCCCATTTACATAGACCTCTTCTGTCGTGAGCCCCTCAGGCTCCAAGAAAATCTGATGCCGCTCCTTATCCGCAAAGCGGACCACCTTATCCTCAATCGAGGGGCAATAGCGAGGGCCAACCCCCTGAATCACACCCGCGTACAAAGGGGAGCGATGGAGGTTATCTCGGATGATTTTATGAGTCTCTGGAGTGGTGTGGGTGATGTGGCAAGGAACCTGAGGCATCCGCTCTTCCGGCTCATCGAACGAAAAGGAAACCCCCTCATCGCCCGGCTGCGCCTCGCACTTAGAAAAGTCGATGCTCCGTCGGTTGACCCGCGGAGGCGTTCCCGTTTTGAGCCGCCCCAACTGAAAGCCCAAACTCTCCAAACAAGGGGAGAGCCCTGTCGCCGCCTTATCGCCCCCCCGTCCCCCCGAAAAGTGAGTCAGACCGATGTGGAGGAGCCCCCGCATAAAGGTTCCCGACGAGATGATCACCGTTTTCGCAGGGTACAAAATCCCTTCTTGAGTGGTCACCCCGATGATTTTGCCCCCCTCAACGACAAGCGATTCGGTGGTCCCTTGCTGGATCTCCAAATGCTCAGTCTGCTCGAGGCGCCATTTCATCTCTTGCGCATAGGCCGCTTTATCGGCCTGAGATCGCGGGGACCTCACAGCAGGGCCCTTGGAAGCATTGAGCATCCGAAACTGGATGCTCCGCCGGTCCGCAACCTTCCCCATGAGCCCGCCCAAGGCGTCGATCTCTCGAACCATGTGCCCCTTGGCCGTTCCCCCAATCGAGGGGTTGCAGCTCATCTTGCCGATGGTGTCCAAGTTCATAGTGAGCAGAAGCGTTGCCGCTCCCATTCGGGCAGCGGCGTGGGCAGCTTCACAGCCGGCATGACCGGCCCCTATGACTAGGACGTCAAAATTTTTTGGGTATTTCCACATGAATGGGAAAACTATTTTTTCTTATGACGATCGCGACGTCTACGTTTTTTACGTTTGTGGCGCGCGATTTTTGCTCGTCTCTTTTTCTTTACAGAAGCCATTGTTGCCCTTGATTCAAATTCTTCAGACTGAGAGCAGTCTATCCGATTGGTTGCAAAAAGTAAACCTCAATTTATCTCTTGATAGGCAGAGGGTTTTTTCGAATAACAGCAAGATACTGGCCATTGCCGAGTTGATCGCTGGCGGCCAGCTCGTTTTCATAGAGAACCGTGTACCCCAGTTTAGCGAATGCTTCGAAGGTTCCTTGGCGTACTTGTGGCCAGGCCCAGTCGTCGACAATCGCTACAAAAACATCTGAAAAAATGTCATTGTAGTAGGTGAACGCCATTTCTTGGTCGAGGACTTCGTGACCGGCGTCATAGACGTAAACGTTGACCGGATTTTTAATGATGGATTTATCTACTTGGAAGCAATCACCTGAGATGATTTTGCATTTGGGCAACTCTCTATTTTTACCCAGGTACTGATGGCAGACATCATTGAAAACGTCATCATATTTTAGTTCTGCTCCTTGAAACCAATCTATGCCGATGGCTTCTTTGAGCGAGGCTTGGTTATTGTACACAGCGCCGACAAAAGAGCCTCCTGTATACAGGCCGATGTGCAAGTGAGTGGTGCCAGGCAGGGAGCACAAATTATTGATTAGGTGATAATAGGGGATGATTCCATGCTTGCTATTGCATCGTTTGTCGGCGGCGAACTTTTTATAGTTGCTCAGCTTGGATTTTTTTTCGATCGCTTTTTCATAGCTGCTGATCACATGCTGAATCAGCGCTTTTTCTTCAGGTGTTGTGTCAGTGGTTTTATTGTAAAAGTGGGGCAGAGAGAGCGCGTTGCTGAAAGCCGCGGTGCTTAATAGAAGGGCGCTTAAACAATAGAGCATTTTTTTCATCTGTTTCTCCTTTAGAGGGGAAGTGTATAGGATGAAATTGTTTCGGGGCAATGATTTTTCGCTCAGTCCTCAGGGGAGAAGGCGGAGAAAGCGTCCTTATTGGACTTTGCCACTTCGGCTTGGCCCTGCATGGGAGTGTAGTTGGCGAACTGGCCGATCTCCTTGCGAAAGGTAAGTTGTACATCGCCGACGGGGCCATGTCGGTTTTTCGCGATGATGATTTCTGCAAGGCCTGGCTTGTCATATTTGTCGTAGTAATCTCTTCTAAAGAGCATCATCACGACATCCGCATCCTGCTCGATACTCCCCGATTCTCTGAGGTCGCTGAGCATGGGTCTATGCCCTTGCCGCTCCTCCACTTTACGGGAGAGCTGAGCTGCGCAGAGGATGGGGATATTGAGCTCACGGGCCAGGTTTTTGAGCATGCGGGAGATTTCTGAAATTTCCACCTGCCGGTTTTCGGGGCCGCGGGAGCTTCCTGATCCGGAAATCAATTGGAGGTAGTCGATGACGAGAAAGCCGATGTTGTGCGCTTCCTTCATACGGCGAGCGCGCGCTCGGATATCTGTAATTTTCAGACCCGGCTGATCATCGATGATCATCGTCTGTTTTTGCATCGAATTGACCACAGAAACGATCCTCTGGTACTCGGCGCCGCTGATAGATCCTGTGAGGATTTTCTGCGATTCAATCTCTGCCTGAGAGGAGATGATCCTGTGGAGCAGTTGGGAGGCGCTCATCTCCAAAGAAAAGATGCCGACGGGGAGATGATTGCGAAAACACATGTTC
>CAYHED010000125.1:0-5022 GCA_964355615.1 uncultured bacterium | reverse complement strand
ACTAGGTCTTCCATGGTTTTTTTCTCCAAATAAGCCAAAGTAGTGGTACGGCTCCGATAGCGGCGGTGGGGAGGAGGGGGAGGTGTAGGGCGTGGGCGGCGAGTTTGAGTCCGACTAGATAGACGAAGGCGTAGGCGATGAGTTCCAGTTGGGGAAGGGTTTTGAGGAGGTGGGCAAAGAGGGTCGCGGCAAAGCGGATGCCAATGAGGCCGATCATCCCTCCGAGGTAGACGATCCAGAGTTTGGAGGGGTTGTTGTTGATGAAGGCAACCCCGGCGAGGATCGAATCAAGGGCAAAGACGAGGTCAAATAGCTCGATGAGGGCGACGACGCCCCAAAAGGAGTGTGCTTGGGGGGGCGCTTTTGTGGCGGTGTTGCTCCAAAGGTGGCGCACGGCGAGGTAAATGAGGTAGGCGCCTCCAAGGACTTGGAGCCATTGGGATTGAAAAAAGAGGGTGGCTCCGAGGAGGGCTCCTGCTCGGAGCACAAAGGCGGAGATAATGCCGATGAGGAGGGCTTTTTTGCGCTGCGCTTCGGGAAGCCTTCGGACGATGAGGGCTAAAACGATAGCATTATCTGCGGAGAGGGCTAGTTCCAGGAAGGCGAGGAGAAGGACGCTGGGCAGGTCGCCTAAGGTAAAAATTTGTTCAAACATCTATTCCTCAAAGAAAAAGCGACCAAACGGGGTCACTGCAAAACATTTACGGCCATCCAAGGTGCCAACTGCGACCATCCCCATCTCAAAGAGCCACTCAAACACAACTGCTTCGATGAGCTGTTTTTCATCTTCGGAGTAAGAGGGGAGGGAGTAGCTCCATTGTTTTCCCACTTTTTTGATGGCGATCACAGAATTTTCGCTCAATGGAACGGTTACGCCTCGGAGGAAGTCTTCAAAAAGGACCCACTTTCCATGGAGCACCCTTTTGACTGTTTTTTCCGCTTCTCGGATATTTCGCTCATTGCCTACGCGGGGGGAACTGAGAAGTCGATTTTGGGGGTGGCGATAGAGGTAGAGTGCTTTGTCTTCGGATTTAGATTGGAGCCAGTCGGCGGCAGGTTCTAGAGCATAGAGGCGGCCATCGATCCGGTCGGCGAGTTGGACTAAACAGAGCTTGTCGACGAGGTGGGGGTTGGCTTGCTGCAGGGGGACGGGTCTCTGGGCAGCTGCTTCGAGCAGGGTGGCCAGTTCTTCGACGAAGGCAAAGTCTCTTGGGAGGGGTCTTTCCACTTTGCCGGCAATCGGTTTGGCTTCCGTGTCCTTCATGAAGCGGAGGTACTCTTGCCATTCGAGGAAGGGGGTGACAAACTCGACCCAATGGTCCTCTTCTTTTTGATAGGTGAGGCAGCAGGCAAAGTGGAATTCCAAGAGCAAGATCGCTTCTTCAAACTGGGGGCGGGTGAGGTTGTATTTGGAAATGAGGTCGGTCGAGGAGATTTTGAGCGAGGGGGTGGCAAACACCTCTTTTGCGATGTTTTGAGCCATGGGGCCTGCCAAGCGGAGTTCGATCAGATAGCGCTGAAAGGCTTGGGGGGTCAAAAGGTATTTTTCAACAATGGACTCAAAGATATTATTCGAGGTGCGGGGGACAGAGTACCAGGTGGGCAAGATATGGATCGGAACTCGCTTTAAAATTCCTTGAATGAACTCCATATCGGGGCGAAATTGGGGGTCGAAGCGGGCGATTTGAAATTCAAAATATTTGCGCCCTTCTTTGTCGACGGTCACTAAACCGTCTTGGACGGAGAGAAGCCCCACTTTAGCGAGCTTGCCTAAGGTGAGATTGAGGGCGGCTTGCTCACATCCTAAGTTCCTCTCGAGTCTGTTGGCGGGCACCTTTAGGGGGCTAAAGAGGATTTCGTTTAAAACCTCGATATCAAAAGCTGTAAAATCGGCCATCAACATCCGATTTTGAATGTCCTGCTGGCAGTTGTAGTCGGCGAGATTGATCTTGTTTTTCCTTACGGAACTGAGCTCCAGCATGCATAGAAATATAGCTTACTTGTCCGATTGATGCAATCTCAGTTTTACAAACCACTCCAATCGTTTTTTCATTTCCCGCTCAAACCCCCGTTCGACCGGTTGATAAAAGCTGTGATTTGCCACCCCATCGGGAAAGTACTGGGCCCCAGAAAAGGCATGGGGGGTGTCGTGGTCATAGACATAATTTGTCAAAATAGATTTAGGGGGGTTCAGGTGGCCGGTCTCCTTGGCCAGCTCCCGCGCCCGACCGTAAGCCGTGTAAGCGGCGTTGCTTTTGGGACAGAGCGCCAAGTAAAGGACCACCTGGGCTAAGGCGAGCTCCCCCTCGGGCGATCCGAGCATATGGTAGGTGTTCCAGCCTTGAAGTGCGATCCCGAGTGCTTGCGGGTCGGCCAGGCCCACATCTTCCGTCGCCATCCGAATGAGGCGCCGTCCGATATAGAGAGGGTCCTCACCCCCTTCGAGCATCCGAGTGAACCAGTAGAGCGCCGCATCGGGGTCCGAGCCGCGCACCGATTTGTGGAGCGCCGAAATGAGATTGTAGTGCTGGTCTTGATGCCGGTCGTAGAGAGGCGCCCGTTTCTGCAGCACTTTTGCTAAAGCCTCTTTGTCCCAAGCCCCCTCTTGCGGCACTTGCTCCAAATTCTCAATCAAATTGAGCAAGTAGCGCCCATCTCCGCTGCTCAAACTGATCAGAAATTGGCGCCCCTCATCGGTCAAATTAAGCGGTTTTACCCGCTTTTCATACCGCGCCAAAATCTGCTCTAAATCCAAGGGTTGCAGGGCACTTAAGGTCATGATCCTCAAGCGGGAAAGGAGGGCGTTGTTCAATGTGAACGAGGGGTTTTCGGTGGTGGCTCCAATCAAAATCAATGACCCATCTTCCAAAAAGGGAAGGAAGATATCTTGCTGCGCCCGATTGAAACGGTGAATCTCATCAACAAAGAGCACCGTTTGACGGTGAAAGAGGGGGGTGTCGTGTCCCTCTTTGAGGATTTTTTTCAATTCCGTTGTGCTGTTGAGCACCGCACTCAAAGTGACGAACGGCAATTGAAAACTCGCTGCGTAAATGCGGGCAAGAGTCGTTTTTCCAGAACCCGGAGGACCGAAAAGAAGAAGTGACAGCGGTCTTTGACTTTCCACAAAGTGAGAAAGCATTTTAACGAGACCATTTTGTCCCACAATTTCGGAAAAAGTGCGCGGACGGAGCTGTTCAGATAGCGGAAGTTGCATATTTCCCCATTCTATTGATTTTTAGCTTTTTATGAAAAGGATTATTATCTAACTGGCTTATGCATAGCTTGTTGCGTGTTTATGTCTTTTTTGCACGTTTGCGCAAGTCGAAAAACTGCCTCCACAAGTTGTTCTGGAGGCAGTTTTTGTTTTTTGAAATAACGCGAACTAACATTATTTTTTCAAATACTATTGTAATAAAATGAAATATTTTGTATATTAAAGTTGTAAGGATGATGAGGAGTGCGGGAAGACCCCGCTTGAATGATCTCTGGTCACCTTGCCCATTAAAGGAGGAATAAAATGGTAAAACGAAGAAAAAGAGCTTCTAAGAAAGCTCACAAGAAAGCGCATAAAAAAGCTCATAGAAAGTCAGCTAAACGCAAGACTGCTAAGAGAAAAACACACAAGAAAAAAGCTGCTAAGCGTAAGCCAGCACGCAGACGTAAGAGCCGAGCTCTTGCTGCGATCATGACCCAAGAATAAGGGTGTGTGTGTATTAGGTTGTGATCGAGCGCTTCAAGCGCTCGATTTTTTATAAGTTCCTTCGAACGCAAACTCTTCGATCGGCTTTCTCGTAGCTGGCATCTCTTTGGCTTGTAGCTCTTTAGGTAAGCCCTCTTTAGGTCCCGGTCTTCCCACAGCAAACATCGCTAAAATTTCGTATTCGTCAGGAATGCGCAGTTCTTTACGCGCTTTCTCATAATCAAATCCTTCCATTCCGCGGATAGCGAGTCCAAGGTGGCATCCTTCTATGGATAAAAGAGCCCATGCGGCGCCTGTATCGTAGGCGTGAGTGCGGCACGGTTTGTTGTTGTGGGCAAAGGCTTTTCGACCGAGGCTGACTCCGAGGACGGAGGCGTTGACGCACCATTGTTGGTTGAAGGGGACGAGGAGATTAAAAAAGAGGTCCCAATGAGGGGTTCCTTTTTTCGCGTAGAGAAAGGACCAGGGTTGTCCGTTGTAGGAAGAGGGGGCAAAGCGGGCTGCCTCAAAGAGGGAGGTGAGTTCCTGCTCGGTGACAGCTTCTCCACTCATTGCGCGAGCCGACCAGCGGTTTGCAATGAGGGGATGGATGGGATGATTGGTTTTATGGGTCATCATGGGTTGTGCCGTCCGTTACTGGATGCCAAGAGGGTTTCCGGCATCTGTAAATAATGTATGGGATGAGGCACATTAATACAACTCCTCCAATCATGAACCCTTCGTAGGCGAAGAGGTTGCCGACGGCGATTTGGGTGGGGGGAGCGAAGCTAATGAAGAACGCGGCCAAGGAGCTCAAAGCGCCGACAGATCCGACGATCCAGATCCCTGGTTTGTGGTAGGGGATGCGGTAGGGGCGCTCGACGTGCGGATGGCTGTAGCGGAGTTTGATCGCTGCGAGGAACATGAGAATATACATCAGCAAATAGAGCTGGGCTGACATGGCGCTCAAGATCCAAAAGGCGCTGCTTGCACTCGGCATGAAGAGGAAGGCAAGGGTAGCGAGCGAGACGATGATCCCTTGAAAAAAGAGGAGGTTGGCGGGCATGCCGTGTTTGTTGAGTTTTTGGAAGATGGGGGGGAGGTCGCCATGCTTTGCTGTGGCGTGGAGGGCTCTTACCGGGCCAATAACCCACGCGTTGAGTTCTCCAATCGCGCCGAAGATCACCATGAGTCCGAGGGGGATGAAGAGCCCTCCTAAACCGAATTTACCCAAAAAGAGTTTGAATGCGTCCATGAGGCCGGCGACGAGGCTGATTTGCTCTTTGGGGATCATGATGGCAATCGCCATGGGGCTGGTGCGCGCCGAAGCGGCTGAATTCTCC
>CAYHED010000124.1:0-5043 GCA_964355615.1 uncultured bacterium | reverse complement strand
GCCGGGTCGTAGGGCGGAGCCCTACCTCTGTGCTACCTCTCTCCTCTCCCTTGTCTCTGTGGTTATTTTCTTACTTGCGGGGGATGATCTTGATTTTCTTTAGCGAGCGTTCGTTTGACGAGAGGACCTCGAGCTCGAACTGGTCGTGGGAGATGCGCCAGCCTTTGGTGGGGATTGTGCCTGCGCAGTGGAAGACGTAGCCGCCGATGGTTTCGTATTCGGGATTGGGAGGGATTTGGATGCCGAGTTGCTCTTCGATGTCGATGATGCTCATCTTGGCGTCTACAATCCAGCCGCCTGAGGGGATTTCCCAAAATTGCCGATCGTCATCGATGTCATATTCGTCTTCGATTTCTCCGACGAGTTCTTCCAAAATGTCTTCGATGGTGACGATCCCTTCTGTCCCGCCGTACTCGTCGACGATGATCGCCATGTGGATCTGCTGGCTCCGGAACTCTTGGAGCAGCTGGGGCACTTTTTTATTTTCAGGGGCGTACAAGACCGGTTTGGAGATCGATTCGAGGGGTTGGTTTAGGTCGGAGCCCTCTTGGACATAGTGCTTGAGAAGATCTTTGTAGAGGATGACGCCGACGATCTCGTCGAGAGTTTCTCGGTAGATGGGGATGCGGCTATACCCCTCGGCGGCAAAGAGTTTTGTTGCTTCTCGGATGGAGGTTTCCGCGGGAAGGCTAAAAATATCGACGCGGGGGACCATGATCTCTTTGACGACCCGCTCCTTAAAATTAACAAACGAGCTGATGAGTTTCTGGTCGCTGGGGTCGAGGTGCTGCTGGAGCTCCGATTCGCGGATCATTTCGCGGAGTTTGGCTTTATCGGTGAGAAGTTCGGGTTCGAGCGTGACCCGTTTGAGCAGTCCTCCAGTGAGTTTGAGGAAGAGAAGGGTGAGTGGGGAAAAACAAAAGAGGTAGAGCGAAGCGATGGGGGCAAACAGCTTGAGGATGGTGCGGCTCCAGAGATTAGAGAGGAGGCGGATGAGGAAATCGAGGACGAGCGAGGTAGCGATGATGATAGAGGCGATCGTAATGAGCGGGGGCCAATCCTGGGCCGATGGAGGGTCTAAAATAATATGCTGGGTGTGAGGAAACGCAGAGAGGATGTAGAAAAAACTGGTGGTCGCATACCCGAGTTCGCAAATGTGTTTGCAGATAGAGATCGAAAAATAGAGGTTTTCCCATTCGTTTTTAGGGAAGAATTTTTTAAGAAGAGGGCGAAAGAACAATGTGCGGGAGCTGTAGAGGAGCTCTTTCGATTTGAACTTGCCGAGGTGGAGAAGGGCCGTATTGCAGCCCGTAAGGACGAGAGCGCCTAAAAGAAACAACAGCGCAACGAGCGGGCTTTCCAAAAGAAACAGGGTCATAGGATTGCCATACAACTTTTTTCTTTTTTCCGCATGATCCTTTTTTCTTGGGGGGTTCTGTCATCGTAGCCAACCAGGTGAAGGAGGCCGTGAATGATGTAGAGATTCACTTCCCTATAAGGGTCCAGTCCCTTCTTCTCAGCATACGCCACGGCGGTCGCAGGGCAGACAAACACCTCCCCCAAATGCGTTTCTCCAAGAGGAAAGGAAATGCAATCTGTGGGGCTGGGGTCTTGGAAGAACTGGTCGTGCAACTCACAAATCGTTTTCGTAGAAACGAAATAGAGGGCCACTTCCTCACAAACCACACCCAAATGATCTAAAACAGAAGAGACCACTTGCCGAACGCTCTTTGCATTCAGCTTGAGGTCTCTTTGCTTATTTGTGATGTGAACTTTCAAACTTAGGTAGAGGGGGTTTTAGGGAGTCCGGTCACTTTCGTGTTTTTTCCGTCTACCCATCTGCCTAGCTTGCGGAGTACGTCTACGCGCTCAAATCGCTTGAGAACGTTCCGTTTTTTTGCTCCCTTAGTACTTTTGCCGTAGCTGCCGTGTCTGGTCATGTGTTATCCAATTTTGGGGATGAAGCGTGTAGGGGTCGATTCTGCCTGAACGGCATTCTCATGGACTTTGTGTCCATATGCGAGGTGATCTTTTTTAGGGCCTGTTTTAGGGCCTGCGGGACGAGGACGGCGTTTGGAAATATTCCGTACCTTTCCTTGCTTGCTCATACGTGTCATAAGTCATACTCCTGAAAGGGGAGATTATAGATAAAACCCCAACTATTTGGCAACTATTTTTCTTGCGGAGCCACAGTAGCCGGTCGCAAGGCTTTTGCAAAACCGGAAGGGGAAGAGGGAGGAAATCTTTCTTTTAAACACCAGCTCTACCAGGGCCCTCGAGAAGAGTTGGGGAACAAAACCCCTCATTTGAACCACTTCCAGTCCCTGGGACAAGGCCATTTCCCTCAGCTCCCGAGGTTTTATAAACAGCGGGTATACATGCATATTTTTAGGGGCATTGGGAACCGCCCAGTCGACCCCTTTAATGATCAGTAAATAGCTCAGCCAGTTCCTGTTAAAGGTATGGAAAAAGAAAAGGCCGCCGGGTTTCAGAACGCGGCTGGCTTCCTGAATCAATCTCAGCGGCTCTTCGACGTGTTCGAGGACGTCCATGGCGCACACCACGTCAAATGTCTGGTCTGGATAGGGGAGCTCATAGGCGCTGGCGACCCGGTAGTCCACCTGCCGCGTAGTATCGCGCCCCCTCGCCACTTCGATGCTCGGGGCCGATAGGTCGATGCCAGAGACTCGGTGCCCTTTTTGAGCGAAGGTGTTCGTGAGGATCCCCGCCCCGCAGCCGATGTCTAAGACGGTCTTCGCTTCGCCTATTTCGCTGAGGATCCAGGGGATTCGGACGGCGTTTTCGGCGCGCAGCAAGGCGATGGGGTGATTGGAGGCGGTGTACCACCCTTCTGCGAGGTCATCGTAGAAGGCGTTATTAATAGCTCGGCCATTTTCAGCATTTCCACTTCGTTCGGTCGGCTGCGGCTTTGCCAAATCGATCTTCTTCGTCGGACATAGCGTTGCTATGCCCTCCTCATTCAGACCGCTAACGCTTCGATTTGGCTGTGCCTCGCTCGGCCGAACGAACGTGGAAATTCTGAAAAAGGCCGATTGCTCTTTCCATATGAAGTTCCAGTAAATGATTTGATAAACAAGAAACAAAGCCATAGCGCCAAACTGGGCTTTTAAAAAGAAAAGGAGTGCTGCGGTGTTGTCCAACCAGGAAGTGATCCATGGAGCGACCTCTACCCCCTGAACGACGGGCCAGATAAAGCCGGCGCAGGTGAGTGTAATGGGGTGGAGGGTAAAGAGGACGGCGTGGAGCCAGTTTTCCGAGGCGGGGCAGTGCTCTTTATGGACAAACTCATCTTTGGTGACGAGGATCGACGAAAAGGAGGCCAGCACGATATAGGCGATCAGAGCGGTTTTTGAAAACGGGATAAAGAGGATAAAGCCCATGCAGACGAGGACGCTGAGTGTGTCGATGGGGTGGCCAATTCGCTCCCAACGGGGCAGTCCTCTTCGAAGATGAAAATACCCCTCGTCAAACACCATGCAGAGCGCTTGGAGCATGAACGGCAGTACGCCTAATTTCCACATATTTTCTCCATGAGAGCCCCGGCGATGGTCAGTCCGGGACCAAACGCCAAGCTCAAAATAGGGGTGCCGGAAGGGATGTTCGCATCATCTAAAATGCGCGCCCAAACGTGGGGCAGTGTGGCAGAGGACATGTTGCCATACTCTTTTAAGATCTGGAAGCTAAAGGTCATCTGCGCATCGGTCAGACCGAGGAGTTCTTGGATGTAGGTGAGAATTTTTGGACCTCCCGGATGGATCGCAAAGAGGGTATTGGGGGAGATCCCCTCGGGACAGAGCCGCTCCAAATAGCCCTTTAAATTGCGGGTAATGAGCACAGGGAGCTCTTTGGCGAGTGTCATTTCAAAGCCCGACGCGCCGACATTCCAGGTCATTGCCTGGGTCGAGTTGGGGATGATCTCTTCCCTCGTCTCTATCACGCGCAGATGGGGAGCGTTACACTTCCTCACAACCGAGTATTTAATGAAGCCGTCGGCAAAAAGGCTCTGCGTGACGAGCTGGTCTGTTGCGTGATTGGACGGGTTGGAGTGGAGTGAACAGATCTCTGTGTGGACGATGTCGGTCCGGTTTTTTAGCCCCCCCATTCCGATCCGGATGGCGGGGATCGAGGCGTAGCAACCCATGTGGTGGACCTGCGTGACCGTAGTCAGGGCGCCCCAGTTTCTCTTCGAGACGATCACTTGAGCGCCGCTGGGAGAGACATAACCGGTGCAGCTGACCTGAATGAGCCCCTCTGGCGGCGCAGCTCCCTCGGGAAAGAAATGTTCAAACACCCCCTCCACTTCCCGCTGAAATCGCTTGCTTCGGGCCGATAGATCGAGCCCCGACGGGCACTCGTTTAAGCGGTAGATCTCCATGCTGTCCCAGTCGCGGTGGGAAAAGTCATTGAATACCGCCCCCCTCTTCGCGATGTGTTCAGGCTTGCAGCCCACGCGCCACAGTTTTTCTGTCAGCGCCGGGCGCATCGACTCATCTCCCGCCGCCTTGACATGAGCGTCGACAATCCAGTCGAGAGTCTCTTTTTGAGAAAGTTCGAAACGGGGACGCAGAATCTGAAAGTCACTTAAAAGCATGTCATCCAGGCTACCTAGCAGCCCCATTTTACACAACGAGTTCTTCTGTAATCTGAGTTCCTACCCGGATGAACTTGCCTACCGAAATCCCCAGCACCGTTTCATTGCCAAGAGAATCCCTCTGAGCCACTCCGTAATTGCGGAGCGCCTCCAAGAGCCCATCTCTCGTCTCTATATCGGGGACGATCAGCCCCTTGATGAACGAGGGATCGAGCCGCTCTTTCAGCATCAGCTCGTGGCTTTTGTTGGAATTTGTGCTATTTTGTTCTTGCTCGACAAATTCCAAAATCCCTGGACGAGAGAGGTAAGGGCGGTCTTCCCACCACCACCAATCCTCCTGATCTTTGGTTCTGCGACTTCCTGAATGCCCCTCATGATACTGATAAGAGCCCGTCTCCAGTGCCTCAAGAGAGATCACGAGGCGCACCTTG
>CAYHED010000123.1:0-5152 GCA_964355615.1 uncultured bacterium | reverse complement strand
CCACTACGTCCACTCCCTGATTGCCACCAACCGCTCCTTCCCCCACCAGCAGCTCCTCCTCCTCGACGGCATCCCCCGCACCCTCCAGCAAGCCGCCCTCCTCAAAAAATACATTGTCGTCGAACGAATTCTAGTCCTCGACATCGCCAACCCAGAGGTCCTCATCAAGCGGATCCAGCGCCGCGCCATCCTCGAGAAGCGCACCGACGACATGGACCCCCAAGTCCTCCGCACAAGGTTAGAGGTTTACCAAAAAGAGACAGCAAAGCTCTTACAACACTACCCCCACTCCCTCCTCTCCCACTTCAACGCCGACCAAAAACCCCTCAAAGTCCTCCGCGACATCCTCGTTTCCACCTCTGACTTACTCACATAAAAAAAGGGGCCCCCTTAAGGGACCCCTTCGCTCTTTAACACTCTTTGCTCTCTAGTTACTAATTATCCTTCTCCACCGACATAAGGATTGGTAAGCTCAGCCTGGCGGGCAGCGTATTCAGCCGTGGCTTTAGCTGCGGCCTCAGCAAAAGTTTTGTGGGCTTCTGCTACTTTAAGAAGGCCGAGGGCGTTTCTAGCTGCGGCCGTCTTAGCAAGCTCTGCATCAGCGGCTTTGGCTGTCTCGGTAGCGATGATTACTGTCCTCTGAGCACGCCCACGGAAAGCGGCTTGGAGCTTGGTGGCAGCAACTCCCTGTCGCTGTTCATGAAAATCAACGAGTCTAATCGCTGCTTGCTCATGGGCAGTCCCCTTGGGAGATTTACCAAGACTCTCTAGCCGTTGTTTTCGAGCTTCAAGTCCAGCCAGGGCCCGCTTTACTCCCTGATAGTTTTTTTGCTGTGTAGCAGCGCTTAACTGCTCTCTAAGCTCTTTCTGAGCCGATTCATAAGCCTCATTTGCTGCCATTTCTGCTTTTTTCGGCTGATACTTGATATTAATATCAGCAAGTAGTTGCCCAGTCATCAGATGGAACACTTCCTGCCTGACTCCGGGTAATTGAACGACTCGTTTAAAGGAATTCCCTTTGTTCAGAAGCAAGTGAGTTAGAACGTTGAATTGAGCATCAAATTCTTTCACCGTCTTAGCTTTATCAAAAATCTTAGAAGCTTCTGCAAGAGAATAGGGTTGTTGAATCGCGTAATCTTTTTCTTGCGTAGCTAGAAGTGTTCGTACTGTCGTTTGGTGTGTAGCGATATTTACGAACTCTTGTGGAATCACAATTTTTTCCGCTTTTGGCTTACTAGCTATTTCTGGTTTTTGAGCTTCTGAAATACCAAGAATTTTGCGAATAATGGCTCTCTGAATTTTCTGGCAAGTGCTCAGCTTTGAAACAGGAATCTGTCCAGTAATTACGTTGCCTTCTAGTTTAATCGCCGGATCTTCTTCCTCTCTTGCTTGTTCTGCTTGTAGGCCTGCTGCGAACTGTACTTCTTTCTCACTTGGAACGGGGAGACTCTCTTGTCTAGAAGAGAAATTTAGATCACTAACTAATAGTTCATTGAACGCTTGTTCTACGTTCTTAACGGCTTTACCAAGAAAACCGACAGATTGCTGCTTCTTGTCATTAGCGACTGGAGCCGCTAATACCGCTTCTTGAGTCTCTTGATCTTCCGATTTTAGTTTAGCAAAATAACCCGACACCGCATCACTCACTTTCTTGAAACACCCTTCCAAGTAAGCGTCAAACTTTTCAAGTTTGGCCCCTAACTCGCGTACGGCCAGACTTCCTGCCAATTTTATAGATTCCAATGACATAATTACATCCTCTTTTTATTATTAAGTTACTGCCAATTATACCAACAACCGCAACATAAAATCAACAGTTAAGATATCGTTAGTATATAAACATTATTATAAACAGCACAAAGTTGATATAATATGAGACTAGTTATATAATCAGAGGCATAGGTAATAATAAAAGGCTGTATATGGACGATAATCAAAAAATTGCTACTCTAGAAAGTCTTGTAGATCATCTCAAGACAGAGCTCTCCTACTTAAACAAAATTTTAATTGACTGCGGCTTCTCAGAGGGGGTCAATACCCTCAAAATGGCTGCCGAAGAGTTCCTTAAGTTCTAAGAACTCTTGTCTTAATTCGGTGCGGTCCTCTATAATAAGGACCGCTTATGGCAAAGATCATTTTTGAAGATAATGCTGAGGAGGTCGCCCTCCCGGATGACTCCCCTATCATTGAGGCTTGCGAGCAGGCGGGGATCCCTTTTGCTTGTACTGAGGGGGTCTGCGGTACGTGTGTGATTGAGGTGACGGAGGGGATGGAAAACCTCTCGGACTTCAACCAGGCGGAAGGGGACTTTTTAGGGGATCTCCATAGGGAGCGTCTCGCTTGCCAGTGCCGCATCAAGGGCGGCTGTGTAAAAATTAAATTTTAGGACACTATGACCATTACTCGCGACATGACCATTGAAGATATTTTTAAGCGCTTTCCTCAAAAGGGGCAAAAACTGGCGCAGACCATTACCGCTGCGGGGCTCCACTGTGTGGGGTGCTCGGCCGCTACTTGGGAGACTCTCGAGGGGGGCATGCTGGGTCATGGAATGGCTGAGGAAGAGATCGATCGTCTAGTCGACCAGCTCAATGACATCCTGGCTGAAAAAGAGGACCTTTCCACCATCACCATTACGCCGTCGGCTGCGGTGAAGTACAAAGAGATTCTGGCCGAAGAGGGCAAAGAGAGCTGGGGCCTCCGCTTTGGCGAGAGGGCAGCTGGTTGCAGCGGCTTTGAGTACTTCCTCGACTATTCAGAAAAGCCTAAGCCGGGCGATCTGGTGCTCGAGTCTCAGGGGATCCAGATCCACCTGCAACACAAGTCAGCAGACCGGCTGATGGGCTGCGTGATCGACTATACAGACGGACTCCACGGAGCCGGCTTTAAGATCACGAACCCAAATGTCAAAGCCTCCTGCGGCTGCGGCAACTCCCACGGCTATTAGGCTCAGCCGACGACTCGTCGACGTAACTTCCTTGTACTGAAGAGGTTCTGAAAATTTCTTTTAGCCAAAAATGTAACAGAGAAACCCAGTTGCTACTAATGGGTTTTTCTGTTACATTAAGAGTATGATCAGATCTAAATACTCAGCTGCGCTCAAAGCGCTGTCTAAAAAAGTAGTTTTTTCTTCCGCAGAGGGTAGGGGAGCTGGAATCCCCCCCCGAATGCTCGCCTATTTTTGCGCGAGGAGGCAGATCGAACGAGTTAGCAAGGGAATGTATAAAATCAACAACCTTGATTTCGCCTCTGAATTCGAATGGGAAGACCTAGTTGTAACCGCTTTGAGCATCCCAAATGGGGTTATCTGCCTTATTTCTGCTCTATGCTATTACGGTTTAACGGATGAAATCATGAGGGAATTTTGGATTGCTATTCCCCATGCCACCACTTCCCCTTCCAGGACTAATGCCCATGTCATCCGAATGCGGAATATTTCTTTTGGACAGACGTCTATTAAAATCGGCGACCAAAGGCTCAAAATTTTCGACCGAGAACGGACTGTCGTTGACTCTTTCCGCTATCTGGACAAGGAAACGGCTTTAAAGGCACTGCAAGCTTATTTAAAAACAAGCAAAGGTAGAAAACCGGATATTGACAAGCTCCTAAAGTATGCAAAGAAGCTGAGAGTCGATATAACCCCTTACATTTCAGCGTTTACACTATGAAATCTGCAATTGAACAATCCATCAAAGAAAAAATCAAAGCATTGGCCAAGGAGCGAGAAACAACTTTTGCGGAGCTTTGGAGGAATTTGATCTTGGAGAGGTTCCTGACCCGTTTAGCGCGATCTTCTTATAGGGAGAAATTTGTTCTGAAAGGAGGAACTCTCCTAGCAAAATATATCCATCTTGGCAGGGAGACGCAGGATCTTGATTTCTTCATTCAAAAGCTGTCGAATACCGAGCAGTCTTTAAGGGTTGTTCTGCACGCGATCTGCGATATAGATGCCAATGACAGCTTTGCCTTTGAAGTGGCTAAAATCAAGATTCTCGACCATTCGCAGCTTGCATATACAGGAGCTGAAATTACGTTACAGGCGTTGTTCGGCGCCACAAAAACAGTCATTCGCATGGATTTAGGATTCGGCGATCGCGTGGAGCCAATTGAATATCCGATGGATTTGACTGCCACATCAAAAGGCCCCCTCTTTGAAAGCAGGATTTCTCTGCATTGCTATCCGAAGGAATTCATTTTTGCAGAGAAATTAGAGACGGTTGCTTTTCGAGGAGGAGGCAACACCAGAATGAAAGATTTCCATGACCTGTACTCACTGGTTCGTTTGGATGTTCTCGACAGCTCCCTTGCAAAGAAAGCCGTCCAGCTTGTTTTCCATCACAGAAAAACTTCTTGGAAGAAACTGCCAGTTGTATTCGGTAAGGATGCTTTCGAAACGCTTGAGAAAAATTGGGATTCCTACCACAGAAAAATCAAAACAAAAAAAGGCGTTCTCAAACTGCCTGAATCGATAGAAGAAGTGATTTCAGTCCTGAACCAGTGGCTGGAAGAAAATGCATTCTTCTAAAAAGCGCCTTTTGTGTCCTTGCGTCTCTACGTTTAAAGGCCTAAAGATGAATGGGCTTCCCAACTAAGCCAAGCGCCGCTTCTTTGAGCGATTCGCTGAGGGTGGGGTGGGCGTGGCAGGTGTGGGCGAGCTGCTCGGCGGTGGCGCGGAGCTGGAGGGCGAGGGTGGCCTCGGCGATGAGCTCGGAGGCGTTGGCGCCGAGGATGTGGGCGCCGATGAGGCGGTGGCTTTGGGTGTCCATGATGAGCTTGACGAAGCCGCTCTCTTCGCCGATGCAGCGGGCGCGGGAGTTGGCTTTGAAGGGGAACTGGGAGGTGGTATAGCTGATGCCGCGCTTCTTGGCTTCTTCTTCGGTGAGGCCGACGGAGGCGACTTCGGGGTGGGTGTAGGCGACGTTGGGGATGGCGAGGTAGTCGATGGTGGGGCGGTGGCCGGCGAGGAGCTCGGCTATGGCAACGCCTTCTTCGGAGGCTTTGTGGGCGAGCATGGGGCCGTCGATGAGGTCTCCAATGGCGAAGATGTGGGGTTGCTTGGTCTGGAAGGAGGCATTAACGGGGATGAATCCTCTGGGGTCTTTTTCGATGCCGACGGCTTCTAGGCCGAGGCCGGCTGTGTAGGGTCTTCGTC
>CAYHED010000122.1:0-5221 GCA_964355615.1 uncultured bacterium | reverse complement strand
AATTCTGGGGACCCTCCTTGCCAAATTCCCAACTCTTCAAGTTGTTTGGGTATACGCATTTGACTGTTACGATTCTCCTTGAGCAAAAGGCTCCATCCGTGTAGAAATAGATGGAATTATTCATTGTGGTTTGTACATGCACCATCAAAAACTTGTGATTATTGGCTCGGGGCCTGCGGGTTACACAGCAGCGATCTATGCTGCTCGGGCCAATTTACAACCGGTTCTCTTCGAGGGATTTTTTTCAGGTCCAGCGGGGGGACAATTAATGACAACGACCGAGGTGGAAAACTATCCCGGTTTCCCCGAAGGAATTTTAGGGCCGGAGCTAATGGCTCACTTCCGCGCGCAAGCAGCTCGCTTCGGCACACAGATCTTCACTGAGGATGTCTCTGAAGTTGATTTTTCCAAAAGACCTTTTCTCGTGAGGGGCTCCAAGACGCATGTAAAGGCCGATGCGGTCATCATTGCGACGGGTGCGACGGCTAAGCGGCTTGAGATTCAGGGGGCGGGGGATGGGGAATTTTGGCAAAAAGGGGTCACTGCATGTGCCGTATGCGATGGTGCTGCGCCGATCTTTCGAAATCAACCGCTATTTGTGATTGGCGGGGGGGATAGCGCGGTCGAAGAGGCTCTCTTTTTAACGAAATATGGGAGTCGGGTCTTTGTCGTGCACAGGCGGGATGCGCTCAGGGCGTCCAAAATCATGGCGGAGCGTCTGTTAAAACATCCGAAAGTGGAGATGCTTTGGAATAGCGCCGTTGAACGGGTGATGGGCGATCAGATCGTCCGAAAAGTGCTCATCAAAAACCTGGTAACAGGGGCTGTAGAAGAGCGGCCTGCAGGGGGGGTATTCTTTGCAATCGGCCATCAGCCCAATACCAGTTTCTTAAAAGGGCAATTGAAAACCAATCCGGCTGGATATATTCTCGTGGAAAGTGGAACGACTCACACTTCGCTTCAGGGAATTTTTGCGGCGGGGGATGTGCAAGATCCGAGATACCGACAGGCGGTAACGGCTGCAGGAAGTGGTTGCATGGCGGCTCTCGATGCGGAAAGGTGGCTCGCCGAAAACGGAGTAGAATGAAGAGCTTTGTTTTATCGCTTCTTTTAGTCCCTTTTTGCTTAGGCGCGCTTGAGACGCAGCCTTGGTTCGGGGATATCTACGAATTTCACTTTTTGGGCAGTTACGCCTATAGCCAGTTCAGCGCGGTGCAAAATGGGGTTCCTCAACTGACGAGTCCATTTCAGTCCAATCTGGTCTATCTGGGGCTCGACTTTTCTCCGAGTCCTGAGTGGAGTGTCGATACCGATTTGCAGGTAGCCGATACGACGCAGGAGGGGTTTTACTTCCGGACGTGGGGATTGCAGGGGCGTTATTTATGGCTCGATGACATCGTGGGGGATCCGGTCACTTTTACAACGGGCGCCAATCTCCGAGTGATGTCGACGACGTCGCTGCACGATGTGAGCTCTCCCTATCACGGCAATGTCGACTTCGAATTCAACTTTGCTTTGGGCAAAGAGCTGGATGTAGGCGATAGCTGCCGTTTTCGCCTTTGGGGCTACGGAGCTCTTGGACAGGCCAATCGCGGCTCTCCGTGGGTCCGCGCTATCCTGGCGTTCGAGACCAATATCGAGGATGCGCACAAGATTGGTCTATTTGCAAGTGGGATGAACGGCTACGGTGGCCGCCGGCGGGTGGATGTCGACCACTTCGACGGTTATGCAAAAATTCGTCAAAAATCAATCGATTTAGCTCTTCGCTATGGGTACCGGATCGGAGTCTGGGGAACCATTCGTGTGGAATACCAGAGAAGAGTACTGGCGAAATCATGCCCACAAAACGTAAACACATTTACCCTGAGCTACCTCCTTCCGTTTTCCCTTTAGGTAGGGGAAGCGCGGAGAAAGAGAGAAGGGGAGGAATCCGTTCGGTACGGAGCCCTGGGCGTTATAGAGACGAGCCAATCGGACTACGCGGTCTGTTTCTCTTAAAGCTTGATTTACTGATATCATACGGGAAGATATTCTAGGGCAATCAGTAATTTAACTTCCACTTCAAAGTGAATCGCCCCTGTTCTTGTTCTTGGAGGGTTTCCACCTGGAAGACAAAGCCCCCTGCGATCTCCACTTCGACGCTGATATTGGAGCTATTGTCTTCGGCTCCTTGACTAAAGGAGACGAGGACCCCATTGGCGACATATTTACCCACTTCGATGGCGACGTGTTCTTGATCCCCATCAGATGAGGTGATGACTCGGAGGCGGTCAATTCCGAGGGAGCGGCGGGTACTTTCCATGACGTCAGGCCCCTGACCTAAGAGAGAGGCGACAGAGCTGGCCAACTGGAGGGCCTGAAAGCCGCTGATCTCGGAGAGATCCTGTCCAAAGAGGAGGTAGGACATAATCGAGCTGATCGGCAAGGGGGGATCGGATTGAAGGGTGATTTGAGGATTGTTCAAGGGTCCGTGGATCCGAGCGGCAATCGAGACCCCTTGGAGCTCTGTGTTAGCCACAATATTGAGGTAGGGCATTTCGTGTTCTTGGCCGCTTAAAGAAAGGGCCCCCTCGCTCAGCTTGAACGTCCGAGCAGAGAAGCTAAATTCCCCCTGGATCAGCTCAATATTCCCTTTTGCTTGTGGAGATGTATAGGTCCCTCCGACATCAAACTGCCCTTTCCATTCGGAGTGGAGCCCCCTTCCGTCGACCCAGATATTGCTAGGGGCACTGACGTGCACATCCAGCTGCAGCGGATAAGGATTTTTAACGGGCCCCTCTAACACCGATACGGGCTTCGTTGGATTCTTGTAGACGACCTGCAGTTCAGGGAGCGGACGGGGAATGTGGTCGGGGATGGAGAGGAGCGTTTCTAACATTTCGATATCCCCTTCAGCCACGGCTCCCTCTTTATCCCCCCGGATGTGGAGGCTCCCTTTTGCGTGGGCTGTGACGAGGTCGATTGCGATACAGGGGAAATCGACAAATGTCGTATGGAGCTCAAAGGGGTATTTGCCCCCTAACCTCATCTCTCCATTCGCGGTCACGTGATCTGCTCTAAATGAGGTGAGGACCAGTTTATTTCTCTCAGCAATCAGTTCGGCTTGGATCGATTTGAGTTCTGTTCCGGTGTAGTAATTTTGGTAAAACCCATCGTCCAAACGGGCGCTGCCGCTGACGGTGGGTTTTGAGAGCGTGCCCCCCAAAGTGAATTGGCACTGGGCGTCTCCCTCGAGCCTGTGAGAGCCAAAGTCGGCAAAGTCGAGCAAATCTTCGATACGCCCCTGGAAGGTGACCTCTCCGGAGAGGGTTTTGTTTTTGCGGGAGAGGTCGACCGAGAGGAGAGGTTTATTCCCTAAAGCGGCGCGCCCTTTTAGGTCGAGGTTGCTCGGGTCAAAATGCCCTTCGAACTCTCCTGTAGCGCCGAGGTTCGTCTCGTGGACTTTGAGCTGGAAGGTTCCTTTGTTGTCCTTGTACATTGCGTCGATATCGGCCCAGCCGGAGAGGTTGGGCGAGAGAAGCTGCAAGGGGAGATGGGAGCTTTGAACAACCATTTCAGTCTCTGTTTTTCTAGCTGTGAGACTGCCATCTGCCACCTGGATCGTAAAAGGCTCCACCGTAAGGGGGCGTAAATACACCGTAGTGGGCGCTTTGAGTTCGAACGGCTGCTCAGCTATTGTGCCCTTCCATTCTTGTACCGTCAACTGCCCCAAATCCCACGTTCCGTGAGCGGCCATGTCACGGGTTCCGAACTGAAAAAAGCCCGGTTCAATGTGGAGGGAGGCCGACTCGAGAAAAAATGTCTCGTAGTAGAGTTGGCTTACCGCAATGTCCACACCCTTTTCATTTTTTGCGATGGAAAACTGACCGAAAACAAGCCCTTGAAGAGAGCCTTCTAGACCACGCCCTGCGGCCTTCCAGTCGGCGCCCGCCACTTCCCAATCGCCCTCTCGGTCCAGCTTCCCCTCAATGTCCCACTCGGGCACAGCAAAAACCACCTCTTGCCAGCTAGGAGAGTGTAGTAAAACCTCCGTTTTCGGCAACGTTCCGTAGTGAACAAATACATCGGCTGCACTCTTATGCCTGCCGAGCTTGACCGATCCCTCAAGACTCAGTTCAGGAGATTGGACCCCCGTGAGGAGAAACTGTTTTACATAGATCGGAAAAGGGGGCGGCGTTAGTTTACCCGGCCCTTTACTGACCCAAGTGATCCCATCGCCTTTGACCGAGTTGAAGCCCAATTGACTGCGGAGCAATCGGAGGAGCGAAATTTCACACTCGACGCTCTGGGCATCGAGTGCAAAAGAATCGGTCTCTACGTGGAGACCCTCGATATGAAAGGAATAGGGGAATGTCCCCTGAAATTTCTTCAGTTCGACGTGGACGCCAGCAGTTTGGAGTTTGGCGACGAGGATTTGGCGTAATTTTTCCCGTCCCCACGGACTGGAGACAACCCCGACCGCCAGAATGAAGAGAAAAAAGAGAATCGCAAGTGTCTTTTTCATATTAAAATGCCTGTCCTATCCCTGCATAAATTCGAAAACTCGGGTCGATCCCCGCACGCCGATCGAGCGGGAACCCCACATCGAAGCGGAGCGGGCCAAAAAAGGTAAAAATGCGCAGCCCGATACCGAGAGACTTAAACCACTTGGCATGGACCGTCGGCATCTCTCCCGAAGTGACGGTCCCAAAATCGGCAAACGGAACCAGCCCCACCCATTTATTGAATTTAAAGCGAGTTTCCACCGAAGTATAAATCGCCGACCTACCGCCGAGAGGCTGGTTATTTTCATTGAGCGGGCTCACTGTGTGGTAGCGATAGCCCCTTAAGTCATCCTCAGAACCGCCGAGAAAAAGTTTTGGCAGCGGCACATACGTTCTCTTAGCCCCCGCGATCGAGCCAACCTGAAGACGAAGCGCTAACGTGAGGATTCTTTTAGGAGCCAGTGGAATGTACGTTGTCCCCGTGATCTGGTTGTGAAAGAAGTGTTGGTCTGCATGGTAGCACGACTGGGAGGGAATACACTGATAGGTCAAAGTATACCCCTTGCTCGGATCGAGTAAATCATCCGACTGATCGGTTTTGAGCATGAGGGGGAGACTCGCGAGCAAATAGCTCCCATTCGTGGCGCTCTCGGTCACCGTCGTATGGTCCACCTTAAATCCGACAGAAAAAAAGTTCTTTGATTCAGGGAAATACCGCTCGATGTAGTTCGCCCCTC
>CAYHED010000121.1:0-5250 GCA_964355615.1 uncultured bacterium | reverse complement strand
TTTCCTCATTGCGATCTAAAAAGGGAAAAACCGCTGCAGCGACGCGCTCAAATTGTGGACCGCCGGTATACTCCTGCCGCGCTTCGCGGCAAGAATTTTCCTTTTTTGCTCTCGCAAAAAAGAGATTTTTTTTCTCTGTGCTACCTCTCTCCTCTCTGTGCCTCTGTGGTTAATTTTTTTTTCTTCCCCCCCTAAACACATTCGTTGACAGTGAGTTCCCCCCCACTCAACGCGCCCTCAAAATAAAGAATCGTCGCTTTGAGCCCCTCTTCTAAAGCAATGCGGGGTTCCCAGCTAAGCAGTTCTTTGGCGCGCTGGATGTCGGGGCGTCTTTGGCGGGGATCGTCTGAAGGGAGCGGCTTGTACACAATCGTCGAGCGGGAGCCGGTGAGGCGGAGCACTTCGCGCGCTAAATCGATCACTTGGAACTCGGCGGGGTTGCCGATGTTGATGGGGCCGGTGATGTGTTCGGGGGCGCGCATGAAGCGGAGCACCACTTCAATGAGGTCATCTACGTAGCAAAAGGAGCGGGTCTGGGTCCCTTCGCCGTAGACGGTGAGGGGCTGTCCGAGGAGGGCTTGCACAATGAAATTGGAGACGACCCTTCCGTCATTGGGGTGCATGCGGGGGCCATAGGTGTTGAAAATACGGGCGACTTTTATGGGCACTTTTTCTTTGCGCCAGGAGTCGAAAAAGAGGGTCTCAGCGCACCGCTTCCCTTCGTCATAACAAGAGCGTTCGCCGATGGGATTGACGTTGCCCCAGTAGGATTCAAGTTGGGGGTGGAGGTGGGGATCTCCATAAACTTCGCTGGTGGAGGCTTGGAAAATTTTGCAGCGCATTCTTTTTGCTAGCTCCAACAGGTGGATGGCGCCAAGCACACTGGTCTTGGTCGTTTGGATGGGGTCGGCTTGGTAATGGAGGGGCGATGCGGGGCAAGCAAAGTTGTAAATCTCATCGACTTCTACATGGAGCGGAAAGCAGATGTCGTGGCGCATCACCTCAAAGCGGGGGTTGACCAAGAGGGGAAGGACATTGGCTCTGCTACCTGTGAAAAAATTATCCGCGCAGAGGACATCGTGCCCCTCAGCGAGAAGTCGTTCACACAGGTGAGAACCTAAAAAACCAGCCCCCCCCGCTACCAATACTCTTTTTCTTCGCAAGTCTCTCATCGGGAGGTCACAAATTGTAAGCGAACATATGTATCATGGTAAGCCCAATCTATAAACGGTGTCAACTCTTCTGTTGGTTCTCCTGTGACAGTGACCAATGCTTTGTCTGCATAACGGAGGAGGACTAGGGCATCGGTCTGGTCCAAAGGAGCTCGGTTAAGGATAAACACAAAGTCATATTTTGTCCTCAAAGTTTCTACAAGTTGCTGAAAAATAGGTGACTGGATGACATCCACTCCGTAAGGTGTCAGGCCTCCGGATGAGATCCAATCCACTCCGCTTCGATTCTGAATCGGCGGCTCTGCGTGATCCATCTGCAGCAGGCCGGGCACGTCGGTCTCTTCAAAATCGGCGCGGATGACGATGGAGCTGAGCGACACGCGGGCCAAATTTTCCGCAAGAACATAGGAATAATCGGGCCCTTTGCCTTGGATCAGCGCCACCACTTGTCCGGGACGGCCCAAAAAGAGAGCGATCTGGCGGAGAGTTTCTAGATCGGAAGGATCTTTCCCGAGAAGGGGAAACCGAAGAGCGCTCAATTTTTCAAAGGAAGAGGGAAACCCTTTTAGGAGCGTGCGGAAAAGCGTTGTTCCAAAAGCGGCCAGGGATACTCCGATCGCGCCAGCAAAAGAACACAAGAGCAAGAAGGGGGGCGCGGGCGCGAGGGGCAGCGCCGCCACATCGAGGGGTTTGGCCTCAAAGCGGTGCAAGTGGTGAGAGATCGTTTTACTCTCTGCGATCTGCGTGAGGCTCTCCATCATTTTGACCCCCATCTCTGTCCTGAATTTCAGCCATTTTTCCTGACGCCATTTCTCGGGTAGTTTCATTCCCAAAACCCGAAATTCAGCCATTTTCTTTTTAAGAATTTCCGTTTCTTGAGCCAGCTGTTTAACCCGTTCTTTCATGGTATCTCGCGCTGTGTCTCCGAGCAAAGAGAGCCTCTGCTGGACAGCGGCTAGCTGGATCCACTGGAGCGAAGCCATTTTTTCCCGGATCAAAAGGGCATTGACCTCATCGATTTTTGCCAGCTGCTCAAGATGCCCTATGAGCACTTTTCTCTGAAGGAGAAGGTCTTCTTCAAACCGGTCAGCCTCTTTCGAGGTGCGATTTTTTTCATCTTTGAGCTGCACCGCAACTGCACTAGCGCGAGAGATCAGTTCCCGACTAAAAGGATCGGTCAAAATGGAGGAGAGTGAGGTCAACTCTACATGGGGATCTTTTAATTCTTGCCGAATTTGTGTATAGCGGCGTATTTGCGCTTCGGCTTGATCGAGCTTGGAGTTGTATTCGGCAAAAAGAGTATTGGCCACTTCGAGGGAAATCCCCTCCAGTTCATTGGCATTGAGAGGCATCGCCCCTTGGCAAGCTGTATACTTACTCACCGCAGAGCCGAGCCGATCTTTTTCTTGGCAGAGATGCTGGTGCTCTTGTACGAGCGAGCGAAAATTCGAAGCCAGTATCCCCTCCTGAGGAAAAGAGAGCGTCTCATTTTGGCTCATCTGCTCCAAATGGGCGCAGCTGAGCTGGGCTTTTAAAAGGCGCAGGGACATCTCTTGGTAGGGCTTCAGTAAATGGGTAACTTCTCCTCCGGCCTGTAAAAAGCTCCCTTCTGCTATGTTGCTTTGCATGTAAGTGGCATACTCGTCAAACACCTGCTTGAGATTTGCGCAAACATCTTCCTGCCTCTTCTCTAGGTAGGTAAGCTGCTCTTCTGCGAGCTCTTCGTAATCGCGCGTCAAATAGCTCTGATAAGCCGCCATGAGCCCATTGACGAGTTTTAAACCGAGCTTTCGATCCCGGTGCGAAATCCGGATGTCATAGAGCGATTTACTCCCTTTCCGGCTGGCGATCTCGACCTGTTTGCGCAGGGCCACAACAGCGGAGAGCCAAGGATGGATCTGAAGAGGGTATAAACGGCCCAGTTGAAGGTGGCTCGGGGCCTGGGTCAACGTAAACTGCCATGCTCCTTGGATGGTAGGGACCCCTACCGTCCCTTGAACAATTGGATCCGATCCATAGACGGTAAAATGGTCCGTATCTTCAAAGGACAATCGCAAAGAAATGGTTTTCTCCCCGTCGTAGACCACATCAGCAAAAACAAAAGAGTCGGGATCCTCAATAGATAGCCCCCCTTCCGCTTTCCAGTTATCGCGCAAGCGACAAAAAAGTCCGGATGAGGGACCCTCTACTTGGAGACCCAAGTTCTGCACTAAAGCGCCCAAAACACGGCGCGATTTCATGAGCGTCGGCGTCTCAGACTCCACCGACCCGCCACCGATTCCGGTGAGTAGCTCCTGAAGGCCCACTTCTTTACGCTCCCCACTATCGCGGAATGTGGCCTCCACGTTGTACCTGGGTTCATGGCTAAGGCTCAGTCCAAGAAAGATCACGAGAGCGCTGAGAAGAGCGACGCGGAGGAGCTGTTTTTTCTGGGACCGAAAGAGTGCAGCAACGTCTTGAAAAGTAAAGACCCGTTCATCCGGGTCGAGTTGAGTGGGGTTGTGCATTTAAGGAACCAAAACTCCTAGACGACCGGCCCCGTTGCCCACGACCTCAATCCCTGTAAAGCTGGGAAGCAGTTGCGAGATGAAGCGGTTCCACTCGCTGATCGGCTTGGCCGCTACGTAGACGATATCGCCCGGCATCAGGAGGAGACTCTCATTTGGCAAGTGGATCACATGCTCCCAACTGAGCGTATAGATCTTCGGCTTCGCAATGCTCCCCCGAATGATCTGAATATACGATTTATCCCCCGTATAGGGAATGCCCCCCGCCTGTGCGAGCGCTAAGCGAAGAGGAATCGAGCCACTGGGGATCGCCATGCTCCCCTCTCGTCCCACCTCTCCCATCACCATAATGGTCGCAGCAGAAGGCTCCGCGATATACACCTTGTCCCCACCCCGCATCACGATATTTTGCGCCATATCCCCGTCTTTAAGCAGTCGATTGAGATCGACCGGGAGCATTTGATTCTCCCGAATCACATAGCTCTTAAAAAGGTTCGCTTCTGGAGGAACGCGCGCTTTGGCCAGCACATCGAAGAGCCGGATACGCCCATCGACCGGAATGGCCGCAGTGGCAACCAAACCCGCCAACTCGATTTTTCTAGAAAGGCGATCTTTGAAACTGAGAAAGACCTCTGTATCTTGAATCTGCCCCTGATAGTCTTTTTGAATTTTTTCTCTCGCTTCAGCAAGAGTCAACCCCTTTACTTGAACAGGAGGAAGGTCGGGAAGGAGGATCTCCCCATGAATGACCCGGTAACCCACCGTCTGCCCCACAGCAGCAACCGCGCTCACTAAATCGGAGCGCTTCGGATGGTAGAGCGCAACCTGCAGAACATCGTCCTCATCGATCCGGTCTTCATATTCTTCGAGCATCTCAGGCGCCAGCTCAGCCATCGGAGCCCCCTGCATCTCAAGGATCGAAAGCTTCCCCTCCCGAATCTTATAGGAATCGAGGACAAATTCGTCCGCCCCAAACAGGTCTTTTCCCATGTAAGGTCCCCCGCAAGCGGTCAGAAGTAGTAGAGGAAGTAACAAGAGAAATTGGAGCATCAGAGGGTGTCTACCACGTGAGGTTCTGTCGATTTTTCGGTGCTTTTGAGCCGATTTTCGATTCAAATCTTGGGGGGCAATATCAACCATATAGCCCCCCAAGTTTGGGGTCTAAAGCTAACCAAAATAATCCAAAAATTCGACGAACCCTCATGTGGCAGACACCCTCTCAGAAAAAAAACCCATGCAAATAACCGTCCAGCCCTATAAGATGGAGGATAACCTTGTATAACACAAGTGAACTTTTTAATGAAACGAGTACTGATCACAGGAGCCGCGGGGTTCATCGGCTTTCATTTGGGTCTGCGCATGAAACAGCGCGGTGATTTCGTCGTCGGTCTCGACAATTTCAACGGCTACTACAGCACACAGCTAAAAAAAGATCGAGCCCAGCAGCTAGCCAAAGAAGGGATCGAAGTAGTCGATCTCGACATTCGGCAGCGAGACGCCCTCAAGCAGCTGCTCATCCGCTATGAAATCACCCACGTACCGGCAATAATCAGAGAGCGTGACCGGGTTAT
>CAYHED010000120.1:0-5252 GCA_964355615.1 uncultured bacterium | reverse complement strand
GTTCTTTGGGGTAAGGCGTCGGCAGAACCAATTTTTGAATCACGAGCGGTATATAGGAAGGCGCCGAGAGAGAGGCGAAAAAAGCCCCCTTGCTTGATGAATAAAATTATTTTTGCTATGCTGACGGCAATGAAAAAATTTTTCCAGCTCTTAGTGTTTTTCTTCATCGCTCAATGCGATGCCGATATCGTTGCCTTAGGTGGCTATGGACAGCTTGGAGCGGGCAGCGACGCCCCTTCTTATCCGTTGGCACAGACATTCAACATAGGGCAAAGTGCCGCGGTAGCAGTGGGTAACTTTGCCAATGTACGAGGCTCTCTCAATAGTATCGCCCTAGATTCTTATAGGGGAACAGTTCTCTATTTTGGGTACGACGCCGTTAATAACCCTCTTCTTTTTAGGGGGTCTGTCGTGAGTTCCCAGCTAACGCAGATTCCAATCCCTCAGCTCGCAAGCGGCCAAGAATTCAACAGCGCCGCCTTCGATTCTAACGGGAACGCCATTCTCGTGGGCGACAACCAATCGGTTCTCTTCCGGCTCCCTTTCGGGGCTTCTCAAGTTACAGCGCTGACAATCCCAGGGACAGATCCAATCTCTCTCTCTGCGGTTGCAATGGGACCAGGGAATACGGCCATTATGGGGGGCTCCAATACGACTTCCTCAGTGCCTGTTGCTTATATTCTGCCCGAAGGGGCAAACACCGCGATTCCCATTTCTCTTCCTGGTGTCATAAGTAATGGACAAATCAATGGTATTGCTGTGGGACCTGATGGAACTGCTATTTTAGCAGGCCTGGATAATACCCACGACCAAGCCCTTATTTACCGACTGGCTCCTGGCAGTACAGTGGCTCAAGCGATCTCCATTCCAGATCCCGGAAATGAAGGTCTACTCATTGCTGTAGCCATCGATTCAAATGGGACGGCTATTCTTGCGGGCTCTGTATTCAGTCGCGATGACATTCCGCTGATCTATCGGCTTCTCCCCAATAGCAGCTCAGCTTCGATTATTTCTAATGCAGCAGACATTACTGGCTACCTCTATACCGTTGCGATCGGCCCCGATGGTGTGGCCGTAGTGGGGGGCAGGGACGAAACGAATTCACGGCCCCTGATCTGGCGCGTATCTTCAGGGGCGACGAGCGCAACCTCTGTACAGACGCCCAATGCAACGCACGGGACCATCCGCTCCGTAGCGGTGAATTCCCAGAACATCGCTGTTTTAGGCGGCTTTTATGACGATGCGACTGTACTGTCCATTTTCACTCTGGGGCCAACAGATACGGTGGCCACAGCGATTAGCAGCTCCAGCAGTCTCAATGAGGAAGGGATCGAAGCTGTTGCCATTTATGAATCAGATGGACTGTACGATATCCGCCGTCTGCGATCTTATTACTATTTGCAGGGAACAGAATCAATTGTTAATCTAAACGGCTCTGGATTGTAACTTATTCTAAGTTCCCGTCATAGGCCAAGTAATCCGCGTTAAGGCAAAAGGAGTGGGTGCCTATCAAGTTGGGTGCCCAATTGGGCCCGATATAGATGACCTCTCTTTCCACAAATTCCTCCGTCGTCAACAGGAGAATTTCCTTTAAAATGATCGCCCTCCCATAGTGCTCCCTGCAATCCATGGTAGGGCGTATCAGTCTGCCGCTCTGGAGGAAGACCGGTCCTGCATTTCTCCCTTGAATGCGCTGACGATTGATGGGATGGGGGCGAAATTTGGCGGATAAACTCTCAGCGTAATAGATGCAAAGCTGATCGCCTCGGATCGCCGTGAATAGCCAATACAACTCGCCATGCTTAAAAAGGATGGGATCGGAAAAACGCTCCCCGTGAATAAGGGTTCTACACCGTTCCCATTGATTGGGAAACGTCTTGCATTTGTAGAGGGAAACCGATCGAGACTGGTACGTTTCAGGGATCATGTAGATCTCGTTTTCTTCTTGAAAAACAAAAGGAAACGAAAGGTGGGTTGGGAGTTCAAGAGCTAATTTTGGTTCCGTAAAATGACCTTCTGGATCGATCTGAACGTAGGAAATAATCCCTTTTTTGTAGTCGTAATTTTCAAAAAACAGATAGTTGATCCCTTCGTATTTCAGCAAGAAAGGGTCGGCGTAGTATCTCCCCGTCGGTGGCAATAACGGCGTATAGGAACTGAGGCAATGTCGATCTTTCATAAGGGAATTCAACAGATCTCCCTCATTTTTTTTGATCGCAATGAAATATTCGGCATGCATTGGAATAGACAGAACACAGAGGCTAATAAGACGTATAATCATCTGGCTTCTTGGAGTGGAAATGGAGATTGATGATTCGATAATTTTTTTCTTTGAATGATAAGTAGGGGATGGTGCGGCCTTGGCTATCGCAGCCCCACCAGTAGGTGAAAAATCGGGGATCGAATAGACAGCGAGAATGAACGGTACCGGGGCCATGTCCTGGTGAAGTGTGGGGATCATTCCCGTTGAGAAAGATCCCGAGACCTGCGGCATCAAAAATGATCCCAGGGAAGAGCTCGGCGTGTGTCCAAAGGAAGCGCAGGGGCGTGCCGTTGTCCAGTTGGAAAGCGCTTTTTCTTCGGGAGTGATATTTGCCATATTCAGGCATGAGGGTGGGGAGGGGGAGTAGGCTATTTGCACCGAATTTTTTGTAAAAGCTCGCTAGTGTTTGCATATCGTTGACCTGGATATGAGGGCGCGGTCCCCGGTAATTAGTCATTTCATCGATCATATGATGGATCAAGGGAACCATACTTGCCTTATTTCGAATGAACACAAAGCAGGGGATACAGCCAATGTGCGATTGAAAAGGGGCTGCCAACTGCACCTTTTCGAAGAGAGGCAACAATTCGCTCACTTCAGCGTAGAGCATGGAGTCGTTTTCAAGGTGAAAGACGTTGTTGAGTTCCTTTGCACAGAGAAAATCGAACAAAGTAAAAAATCGCTCCGAAGCGTAAAGCCAAAATCCATTGGAAATCTCGGGATTGATCCGATTTTCCTTCAGAAAGTTCAAATGCTCTTCAGTAAGAGGGAGTTCCGCCGTATCGATCCAGTCGACATGGTTTTGTGCAAAAAACTCTGGCCGGTTTACAAACACCTGTTTATCTGCAAGGAGGTAAATGGGTATGTTGGGGTTGAAGTATCTCGCTTGGCGGACCACCGTGAACAGGCAATCGGGTATGGAGTTTCCCAATTGGACAAAGACGATATTTTGGGCGAAAGTCCATGACACCGCAAAGAGACAAAACCAGAGCATGGCTAACGGCCGCAGGGGACGGCTTCAGGACAGGATATGACGAAATCACCCGCGCCTGGGGTGCTGATCGTGCCTGTGTTCACAGATTCTACATTGCAAGGGCTTACGTTAACGACTCCTGCATCCGAATTGCCGAGAATATAATTGCTGCTGTTTTGATTGCCGGTCAGAGTGAGACAGGCTGAGGCGCTCGGGCTCGTCAGGGTCGAACTAACAACTACGGCGGGTTCTACATTACCTGAGAGGGTGTTGTTCGTAATGGAGCCGGCCAGGTGGGTGTATTGCTCAATGCTAAGACCCGAGGCAGCATTGGATGACAGGTTTTGGCAATTGCTGATCGTATTGCCCGATGCATTCAATGTCAAAGTGCCGATACCGGTGGAGGCATAGCTGATGATCCCCGTCCCTTCGCATCCGTTAATCACATTGTCATCCATTGTGAGGCTTAAAGTAGAGAAGTTTTGGTTGACAGCGATGCCGTTGGATCCGTTCCCAATATTAGTAATCGTGTTGTTATTGATTGTTATATTACCAGTGGAAGTAGTGCCAGAGCCAATTACAGCGATTCCATTATCGCTGGCTGTGGTGATTGTGTTACCTGTCGCAAGGAGGGTCAAAGTGTTGTTGACTGGAGTGGCGAGGACGAGGGCAGAGCCCCCATTGCTAGACAGGGTGTTTGCGGATGCTGTGACTGCAAGAGTGGTGAATGCGCCCGATGTATGGAGGTAGAGGGCATTCGATGTGTTGTTGGAGAACGTGTTGCCGTTCATGGCAATTGAGCAATTGCTGGTCCCCTCGGGGATGATCACAAAGCTAGATGCCAGGCTTGCCTGAGATCCCGTTCCATTATTTGTAATCGTATTGTTCAGCACGTTGATATTGGCGCTCAGAACGTTGTTGAATGCTAACCGGATGCTGCCCGCTGTGTTGTTTTTAAAGACGTTATTTTCTACGTGGGAAGTGAACACATTATTGCTCGCCGCTATCTCGAATGGAACGCTAGAGACAGACGTTTGGCCTTGGAATGTATTGTTCGAGCAGACAAGGGTAGAGGTCCCCGTCAGGGTCAAAAAGACTCCATTGACATTGTTCAAAAATAAATTATTCGTCAAAAGAATGGAGGTATTGCCAGAAAAAGAGGCCGCGAGTGCATAGGTAGTAGAGTTTTCGATTGTGCAAGAGGAGACCTCCAGACAAGGTCCTGCGGCTGCATAGAAATCAAACGATTTAGAGGTTCCAAAATGAAAGCCCAATTCTGCATCGGCCCCTTTCATTGCAGAGAGCACTTTTTGCGACACGAGCAGGGAATGACCAGAAAAGGACCCAAAAACGGAGTCATAGGGAGCGGAAGTCTTTGCCCCAACAGGCAAATAGCCGTTGATGCGAAAGTCAAACAACTCGCCGAGAGTTTCTAGCCCTACCCCGATTTGATTTGAGTGCATCCGGCCCGCATTTCTATAGTCGTAGTAAGCATTGATGCCGTAAGCTCGGTTTTTCTTCAGAGTCCTAAGTCCGACGCCTCCGTTGGCCGCCCATTTCCCATTATCAAAAACGTGGCCCCTCGCATCTAAAAAGGGGGTCACTGCCCACCTGCTGGGATCTGAGGCGAGAAACGCTTCGAGGGTCGTATAGCCGTCTTCATAGCCGATCCCACCACTTTCAATATGGCGGAGGGTTGTTCGATAATGGCGTGGTTCTCCTGCGAAACAGCTCAAGGAAAGCAATACTGCAAAGAAAACAAAAAACATAGACCCCTTTAACGCAGTTTGCCCGACCAGCCGAGTTTTGTGCGGAGTGTGGAAAAGTATACGTGGCGAGAGAGATTCACCAGTTTGAATTTTTTCAAAGAGCGTTCGATCAGGAGCACATCTTGGCTCTTCATGGAAAAGGCCTCTAGGCCATCGGCCCTCACTTCAATCGGATCGTAGGGGCTCAGGTACTCCACTTCGATTTTTCGGTCGGAGGGGAGGACGATCGGGCGGTTGGAGATGGTGT
>CAYHED010000119.1:0-5334 GCA_964355615.1 uncultured bacterium | reverse complement strand
GCAGTAGTAGAGCCCCGTCTCGAGGTCGAGGCGCTTGGCGGAGTAGCGCCAAGGGTTTGTGGAGGCCACAATGGCCCCCTCCCCAAACGCTGTGTAGTCGAACTGCTGCACAATCGCGGCGCTGACTGGATCCACGAGTCTGCGGATGCTGCCCTTGTAGTCGCAGATGGGCACGAACAGTTTCCCTTCCAGCTCGAGCGCAATGGGCCGTGTGTAGAGGCCGGGGACTTTGAGCTCTTTGAGGGCACCCTCCTCAGTGAATGAGCCGAGCTCTTCGGTGCCGTGGTAGAGGTAGTACTCCATTTGCCCCGCGACTGATTTGGAGCAACGTCTTCCCAATGCGTCATAGGTAAACTCAACAGCGAGGTCCTCTTTCTCAGCTCGGATCAGTTCATTGAGAGCGTCATATGTGTACCCAAACGGTCCGTATTGGGTGAGGTTGCCGTTTGCGTCATAGGCCGCGCTCTTGATCTCATCGACTGCGTTATGTTCGATGACGAGGTCGTTCTTCCTGTTCCGGTTGAAGTGGGCGTCGTAGCTGTAGACGGCTGAGGGTTCCGATTTGAGCTGGGAGAGGTCGTCGTAGGTGTAGGCGCCTTCGCTGGAGATGTTCTTGATGCGCCCTCCGGCGTCGTACTCCAGCACTTGGGTAAAGTAGGGGCTGCTGAGGGAGGCTCTTTGGAGCTGGGGGGTGTAAGTATGGCTGGTGGAGCCATTTTCTTTGAGGAGGCATCCGCTCAGGTCATACTCGTCGTAGGTGTGGGTATATTCACCTCGAGTCACGGCCCTTAAATACAGGGCATCGTAGTCGTAGAGGATGTGGCTGCCGTCGGGGAGGGTCACTCTCCTTAAACGGTTAAGTGTGTCGTAGGTTTTTAGGAGGGTGAGGCGTCCGTCTACAGTCTCCTCAAGTAGGTTGCCAAAGCGGTCGTAGACCCGTTTTACGTTGGAGGCCTTTTCCAGGTAGCCGTTGAGGTTATAAGAAAATTGCTGTTGGATGGTGCCGTCCGAAGAGGTGAGTGTTTTTAAATACCGAAATGGCCAGTAGGTGTATGACAGGACGATTCCGCCGGGAAGGGTTTTGGTCTCCACTTCGCCGAACGGGGTGTATGTGTAAGAGGTCGTCTTGGCCTCTTCCATGCCGTACCCTCGAGTGACTGAAGCTACTTGGTTCTCAGGAGTGTAGGTGTATTTGGTAACAGAGGAGCCTTCCCGTACTTCCGCGAGGTTGCCGGCGGGGTCATAGGTTTTTTCTTCTCGGTACAGCTCGCCGATGGTTGTTACAGCGGGTCTGCCATGGGAGTCGTAGGTCGTGACCGTCACAATCTGGTTCGGGTCTGTAGCCGTTTGGACTAAAACACCGCCGGTCTCATCGTAGCGGTAAACGGTACTGTGGCCCTCAGCGTCTTTCTCTTCGATGAGTCGTTTGAAGCTGTCGTACTCAAAACTTACCGTGGCTCTTTGGTTATGGGGGTAGCGGTGAATTCTAGATTGGTTCCCGTCGCCGTCGTACTCATAACCGATCTTGGAGAGGAGGGTGCCTTTGAGGTCAGTTTGGGTTTCTCCCGTAATACGGTCGAAAAAATCCCTCTCAAAGTGGCGTACCACCAGACTCGATTTAGTAACGGCGCTCAGTCTACCAAGAGCGTCATAAGCAGACTCTGTCACGTGGTCGGATTCCGTTTTTTTAACCTCGCGCCCAGCTCGGTCGTATTCGAGGAGTGTGACATTCCCCTCTTTGTCTGTTTGGCTTCGTAGATGGAATGCGTCGTACTCAAAGAGTTCCTTGGCCAAGACTTTGCCCTCGTGAGAGAACTCTTTTTCGCGCACGCGCCCGAGGACGTCAGTGATATGAGTCACAGTCAAGTCATTACGGTCCACGTGGGTTTTGAGCCAGCCGTTATTGTAGTAGCTAAAGGTCTCTACGGCTCCGCTGGGATGGGTGATTTCAATGGGGGCGTCATAGGCGTTATAGCGATGGGTGGTTGTGTACCCATTGGCATCGGTTTCGGTGAGTTTGCGGCCTAACGCGTCGTAGGTGGCTGAGGACTCCACTTCCTGACACCGGATGGTCTGGGTGACTTCGCCAGAGAGGAGGTCGTGTTCAAACGCCGACACGTTGCCGAGGTAATCTGTGACTGTCTGGCAGCGATCGCAGTGGTCATAAGTATAGGTCGTCTTGTGGTTAGATCCCCCCTGCTCTTCCCGTTCCTCCAAGCGCCCCTGTGCGTCGTAGGTCATCTTTTGTAGGAGCTTGCCGGAGAAGTTGGTCGCTACGCGGGGGTGCCCCTTGAGATCGTAAGTGGTGGTGGCGGTTTGTCCAAGCGCGTTGGTCTCGGAGAGGATGTTGCCCTGTTCGTCGAACTCTTTTGTTAGACAAAAGGCCCGCTTGCCGTCTTTATTGTAGACCGTTTCTCGGAAGACGTTGCCCCACTGGTCGTACTCGAGAGTTGTTTTCTTTAAAACGACCTCTTGGGAGCCGTCCCAGTACAACTCTTCCACTGCTTCGGGCATGTGGAGGAAGGGCTGCTCTTGCCGCAACGTGTACCGAGTGAGGGTCCGTTGGGCGACGCCGTCCGTGACGATTGCTTCGATCAAGTTATTATAGGCGTCGTAATTCCGGCGCTCCTCGATTAAAACCTTGTCTCCCTCGCAGGTGTATTTGACCTGGAGCAAGTTGGTGTTGGGGAGGTATTCGAAGCGGAGCACTTTGCCCGTTTCTTGCTCTTCCCTGATGAGCAAATTCCTTCCGTCTTGAGAGTAGCGCCTCCTCACGGTCAGCCCCTCAAACGTCTCTAACTGAGCATTGCCAAAGGGGTCGTATTCCCCATACGTCCTCGTATAAAAAAGCTTCTCACCATCTCTCAGCTCAACGGATTTCAACCGATGCTCCCCATCATAGACGAACTTTTTCTCTTTTTGGAGTTTGCCATCAGGAGAGTGCCATTGAATTTTCTCCACCAAAAAGTCTTGAGAGAAGTGGTACACGATTTTTAAGCCGTCGCAGCGGGTCACCGTCGTCCCCCCACTTCTCGCTCCAGCAACTGGGGGGTCGTAGCTCAAGCGGTAGACCGGGATCATGGCGCCGTTTTCTCCGACGGGAAAGGAGAGTGTTTCTACACGGGAATCCCCTGAATAGGTGCACTCAAAGGTTCTCTTCTCATCGGCGTACTGCTTGAGACGGAAAGAATCATAAGAGGCGGCCTCTTCTCGGTACAGTGAGCTGGAAACAGCTTTGAGCGATAAGGGGAGCGAGATGTGGTAGAGGAATTTCCCACAACTCTCTTTACGGAGCAAGCTGTCTTCAATGGGGATGTCGTACTTGTAGGAGGAGAAACCTCCTGAAGAACTTTGCGCTGAGGAGAGCTCGTAGTAGGGAAAGCCGTGTCCATCGAGATCTTCCGTAGCCCCTTTGTGCCCCTTATACTTCCCACAAGAGCCGCCATTCCACTTGTCCTCGTAGCTAAAGACGCGATCATGGCTCTGCCCCTCGATGTCGATGGAGGCGTACACAAATTTTTCAGTGGGATCTCGGCTCTCGATCCGCTTGATTTGGTGGTCGTCTCGATAAAAATACCGAATGACGCGCCCATTGCCGAGGATCTCTTTTTCTAGACGGAATAATCCCCCATAACCAGCATCCCTCTCGTAGATACGAGTCGTTCCGTCAGGAAATTGGACCGTTTTATGGTGCCCTTCATGACTAATGCGGATGTTTCTCGGGTCATAGGCGCCGGAGGGCCTTCCCCCCGATGCATTGCTGACGCCGTAGAGAGAGGCGAGTTGCTCCCTCCGAAAATCGTACACCGTTCCCTCTGGAGTAGGGAGGTGAAACTCGAAGGTTTTTGAGTATTCTAGGTAGAGCTGGGGGAGAAAGACCCACCCTTTAAGTTTCCGTTGAAGGTCTTTGAAATAGGTTCTCTGTTGGAAGTGATTTTCAATGTCACTAGAGTGAGACGGCTTCGGTGCCACATGCGAGGCGATGTACGTCCGGTGCAAACGAACATTTTCAGCTCCCTTTGCTACGAGGTCTGTTTTTTGCAAACAGACCTGGCCACTCATGGGGCTTACTACACCGCCGACGAGGAATTCGTCGACTTGGGAAAAGATCCCCATTTGTTCCGGAGCAGAAGGGAGCAGTTCAAAGGGGGATTCTTCAGCACAAAGGGTTGTAATGATCAGGCCGAGCAGAAAAGTCAGTCGCTTCACGTTACCCCCTTAAGAAAAAGAGGGCCCCAGTAAAACACAGTAGAGATTTTTTAAGCAACGGGCAAAAGGAGGACGAGAGAAATCCCGCACATCCTGGGAAGCATCACCAAGCCCTGAAAAATAGGGTGACATTTCTACTTAACGCTAACACAAAAATAATCACCTACACAGAAACTCCTAAAAGTGACATATGTCATTTTCAGGAGGAATTCACAATGGCCTTATTCTTAGGGAGAAAAGAGGGGCTGAAGAAGTTGGGGCGGTTGAGAGACCTCCAAAAGGCCTCGTTAGCCCTGCTCAGCGGCAGGTCTAAAGGGCGATTTTTAAATCTTCCAGGGTGAATTTTCCCCGTCAATAAGAGAGTCTGAGATCGAAAGTGAGCCCTTCTGTTGTCAGAGGGGAGTTTCCAACTGCTGGTGCCGCAGCTGCGTATCCCTCAAAGCTAAAAGGTACGTTGAACTGATTCCACCAGCATCCCGTTTCCCAGCTGGCTTGGATTTCAAGCCGCAAGGTATCTGAACGAAAAGAGGAGGTCCATTGAAACCCAAGGAGGAGTTGCGAATAGGGAACGAGCTGTTTGAATTGGTGCTTAAGATCGTGGTGGATGACTACGGGATCGACTTCTTGGCTTAAGTTTCGCACCTTAGTAGAACCGTATAACAGGGCTGAGGCGGCTTTTCCAACCAGACTCATCCCGCGCCAGATTTTCCATTTTGTATCAAGTCCTACAAGAGGGCCCACCCCCCAATATTTATTTTCCCCTTCGAAAACAAATTGCCTCACTGCATAGGTCGGCGCGCCCTGAATCGGATTGAAAAAATGATCGCCGAATTTTTGATGGAGCCAAGCGCCTCTAACTCCACATTCCAGTGCGAGAGAGATCCCCGGCAGGTCTAAAACCGTCTTAGTCAGCTCGAGATCGACCGCATTTAAGAGGAGGCGCCATTGGGCCTGCACATCGGTATAGGGCCCCAAATCGGTCCCCGCACCAAGAGTTTGCGCAACAGGCCAAATGGGATAATATCCTTGACCACTGGAGGTTGAAGGAACTGAAGTATGGTGAGACTCCTTGAACCTATCCAAATAAAATTTTGATCTGATATACTGGTTCCTCTCCATTAAATT
>CAYHED010000118.1:0-5340 GCA_964355615.1 uncultured bacterium | reverse complement strand
GTCCTCGAGGGTGTCGAAATCGACCGTGACGCAAAACGGGGTGCCGAGTTCGTCTTGGCGGCGGTACCGTTTGCCGATGGCGCCCGATTCGTCGTACTCGCAGTGCCAGAGGGCTTGGAGGGTGGCAAAGACGGCTTGGGCTTTTTCGGCGAGGGGCTCTTTTTTCATGAGGGGGAAAACGGCCACTTTGACGGGGGCGATGCAGGGGGCGAAGTGGAGCACGGTGCGCATTTCGCCGTTTTCGAGCTTTTCCTCTTCATAGGCGTCGCAGAGGAGGGCGAGGAGGGTTCGCTCAACGCCAAAGGTGGGTTCGATGACGTGGGGAACAAATTTTTCTCTCGTCTCGGGATCGGTGTAGTCGATCGTTTGACCGGAGCATTCTGCGTGGCGGGAGAGGTCAAAATCGGTCCGGTAGGCGAGGCCGTAGAGTTCGCTGGTTCCAAAGGGAAAGTCGTAGACGAGGTCGACAGTGCGCTTAGAGTAGTGGGAGAGCTGCTCTTTGGGGTGCTCTTTTTCATGGACGCGAGCCGATTTCAGCCCAATGCGCTTGCACCAGCGGTGCATCTCTTGGAGCCAAGAATCGAAAGTTTTTTCCCAGGCGGTTTCTCGGGTGAAGTACTCAATTTCCATTTGTTCGAATTCGATGACTCGAAACACAAAGTTGCCGGGGGTGATTTCGTTGCGGAAGGCTTTGCCGATCTGGGCGACGCCGAAGGGGAGTTTAACTCGAACGGTATCGACGATATTTTTGTAGTCGAGGAAGATGGCTTGGGCCGTTTCGGGGCGCAGGTAGGCGACGTCGCCGTCGGCGCCGGTCTTGCTCATGTGGGTTTGAAACATGAGGTTGAAGTGGCGCGCCTCGGTAAAATCGGAGGCGCCACATTTGGGGCATTTGACTTTGTTTTTATGGACCAGATCGGTCATCTGAGAGAGGTTCAGGTCGTCCGCATTTTGATGCAAGGTCTCTTCGATGAGGTGGTCGCAGCGGAAGCGGCTTTTACAGGCTTTGCAGTCGATGAGGGCGTCGCTAAATCCATCGACGTGGCCAGAGGCTTTCCATGCTTTGGGATGGAGGAGAATCGGGCCGTCGAGACCGACCATGTCTCTCCGCTCGTGGACGAACATCTTCCACCAGAGGTCCTTGATGTTCCTTTTTAGCTCTACGCCGTAGGGGCCAAAGGAGTAGGTGTTCGCAAACCCGCCGTAAATTTCAGATCCGGGGTAGACAAAGCCTCTCCGTTTGCAGAGGGCGACGATTGGTTTGAGAGAGTCTTGGATCTGTGACATAATGGAATTAGGATAACAGGTGTTCCTGAGAAAGGGAAGAAAAAAAATAACCACAGAGACACAGAGGAAAAGGAGGAAGCACAGAGGTAAAAATTTCTTTTTTGCGAGAGCAAAAAACCCATCTTCCTCTGTGTCTCTGTGGTTATATACCCGGCGCAAATGGGCACAAGCCCGTTAGATGGCTCTTTTGATGAAGATCCAGTTGGCGCCGATGTAGTCGACGATGGAAATGGCTGTGTAGAGGGCGGCGATGCTGGCGGAGATGAGGCTGATCATTTGGAATGTGGCAAGACTCAGGTAGCCGAGGGTGTAGGGGATCATCAGGAGGAGGATGAGGAAGGCGACGGCTCCTTGGAGGGCGGCTTTTACTTTCCCGCTAAAGCGGGCGGCGAGAACGACCCCTTTCATGGCGCAGAGGGTGCGGAGGGTGGCGATGAAGAAGTCGCGGTAGAGGAAGACGAGGACGAGGAGGAGGGGGAGTTGGACAAATCCTTGGGTGAAGGTGAGGAAGAGGGAGATGTGGGTGATGCTGTCGGCCATCGGGTCGAGCACTTTGCCGAGGTCAGTTACTTGGTTGCGCTTGCGGGCAATGATGCCGTCGAGGTAATCGGAACATTCGGAGACGGCCAGGAGAAAGAGGAGGATGTAGGGCATCCAGAGAAGGGGAATGCCGAGCCATTCGCGCTCCAGGTAGAGGAGGGGGAATGCGGGGCTGATCAAAATGCGCAGTAGAGTAAAATAGTGGGCCGGATTCATTGTCATTTTCACGAGACTAAAGCAAGTGCCTGAAATAAATCAACTCTTTTGAAGCGCGAGCTGTCCGCAGGCAGCGGCGATGTCTTTCCCTTTTGTATAGCGCCAGGTGGTATTGATGTTGCGCTCTTCGAGAATGGCGCGGAACTCTTCGATCTTTTCTTTTTCGGGGCGGCGCAAGTTGAGTCCGTCAACGGGGTTGTAGGGGATGAGGTTCACTGTGCACTGCTTGTCTTTGAGGAGCATGGCGAGCTCTTCTGCATGCGTGCGGTAATCATTGATGCCGGCCAGGAGAGTGTATTCGAAAGTGATGTCCCGTTTGGTCTCTTCAAAGTAGGCATCCATTGCCAGCAATACTTCCTCAATGGGGTATTTACGGGCATAGGGGATGATCTTTTTGCGGATGTGCTGGTTGGGGGCGTGCAGTGAGAGGACGAGGTTCACTTTGAGCTCTTCTTTCGCAAGGCGGTGGATCTGTTCGACGACGCCGACGGTGGAGACGGTGATCCGCCTTTGGGAAATATTGAGCCCTTCGGGGGCGTGGAGAAGCTGGATCGATTTGACGACCGCTTCATAGTTCTCGAGCGGTTCTCCCATCCCCATAAATACAATGTGAGAGACCCGTTCTCCTAAAGGCGCCAAGTGGAGGTTAATATGGACCACCTGTTCGACAATTTCGGCTGCAGAGAGATTGCGCATGAGCCCTTCTCTGCCGGAAGCGCAAAAGGCGCAGCGGGCGGGGCATCCCACTTGAGAAGAGACGCAAACGGTGCGCCTATCTCCCGAGAGGATCAGGACCGATTCGACCCTTTTTTGGTCGGGGAGTTCCCAGAGGAACTTGAGGGTCTCTTTGTCTTCAGATTCTAAGACGCGCAGCTGCTTAATGCTCGGATACGAAAAGTGGGTGCGGAGTTTTTCTCTTAAAGGGACGCTCAAATTGGTCATCGCATCAAAAGAGGAGGCCCTTTTAACGTAAACCCATTCAAATAGTTGGCCCGCGCGAAACGATTTTTCGCCGTTTGCCTCCATCCAGGCCTTGAGTTCTTCAAGAGAAAATGAGCAGAGCTGTTGCATACAGCAAAAAGTGTACCATTATTCGGTGTTGTTATACACTCAAGAAAATATTTGATATAGGGGTTGCATGCTTGTTAATCGACTAATTTACTGGTTGTCAGTACTTTACGATCCATTTATCTCGGTTGGAAGTAACTTGCAAAGCCTTTTTTTGCTGTACATGAGGCTGACTTGGGGGCACCAATTCTTTCTTTATGGCTTGGAGGGGACGATGGGGTGGATCGAGCTGGTGGGGGGCTTTTGCCTCTTCATAGGGTTTGCGTCTCGGCTTGCGGCGGTGCCCTTGATTGTGATGATGTTGGCGGCTTTGGGAGCAGAGTGGCGGTTTCTTTGGGAGCCCCTTTCTTTGGTGCGGGCGACCCCTTACCCGTTCTTATTGACTGCGGTGCTCGTGTTTGTATTTGGGCCGGGGAGAATTTCGGTGGATGGTTGGCTCAAGCGTTGGTTTTTAAGACAACCCCGGTATTAATCGGCGGTACAGCTTTTTATACACCTGGGTCGGCTTTTTCCAGCTAAAGTCGAGCTGCATCCCGCGGCGGATGAGAATTTGGAAACTGACCGGATCGGAGTGGAACAAATGGAACGCCCGATCGAGGGCGCTCTTTAAAGAGGCTACCGTCGCTCCTGGGAACGTGAACCCATTCCTCTTGGAGGCGGGGACAGTGGGGTCTTCGCAATCAAAGACTGTATCTTTTAGTCCACCTGTGGCTCGCACGATGGGCACAGTGCCGTAATGCATGGCGATAAGCTGGGTCAGGCCGCACGGCTCGAAGAGCGATGGAACGACAAGGAAATCGAGAGCCGCGTAGATTTCATGGGCCAAAGTCTCATCATACTCGAAATGGAGCAACACTTGTGGGTGCCCCGCATACTTCACCTTTAGTGCATCGAATTCAGCCCTTAACTTCGGCTCTTGGGGGGCAGAGCCCAGTAAAATAAAGACCCCTCCCTTCTCAACCGTCTCCTCCAACGTCTCTTTTAAAAGCTCAGGCCCTTTTTGGGAGACAATCCGAGTCACCCCTCCAATCCAAGGCCCTTTTTTGAGATCGAGGTGAAACCTTTCGTGGAGGACCCGCTTGTTTTTCGCCTTAGCCTTGAGAATGGTCTCGAGCGAAGACTCCCCGTCATAGTGGGCCAGCAGAGCCGGGTCAACTTTGGGATTCCAGAGGTTTTCGTCGATCCCATTCAAGATCCCACTGAGCTTCGATCGGTATTTGCGGCAGGTGGCGTCGAGGAGAAAGCCCATTTCTGGGGTCAAAATTTCCTGGGCATAGGTAGGGGAGACCGTATTGACAGCGTCTGAATAGACGATTCCCCCCTTGAGCAGGTTGATCATCTCAGGGGTTTTCGGATCGTCATCTTGGAGGCGCTCTGGCGTGAGGTAATGTTCCCCACGGACCCCAATGGCGTCCAAGTCCTCAGGAGAACACTTTCCCTGGTATTCCCCATTATGGATCGTCAATAAAATTCCCTTTACGGAGACCCTTTTTTTAAAAACATCTTTCATTAAGGGAGCGCAAAAAGCCGTATGCCAATCGTGAAGGTGTAAAATATCGATCGGCTCGCCCCTCTCTTCGAGGTACTCGAGCGCCGCTTTGGAAAAATAGAGAAAGCGCCCAATCAGGTCCTTGGCCCCATAAATTTTCCCCCCATGAAAGTGTTCGGGGGAGCCAATCAGGTGAAGTCGGCACCCCTGATATTCCGTAATATATACATTTTTAGTTACTTGAGATATTTTATCAAAGTGCAAGAAGTCATATTTGGGGAGAATGACCTCGACCTCATCCCCTTGGCGCATGAGCTCTCGAGAGAGGCCCACGAGCACCTCTCCGAGTCCCCCCGCCTTGGCGATCGGGGCAAATTCGGCTGTCACCTGTACAATCTTCATTTAATTCGTCTATACCCATTGGCCGTATAAGGGACAAGTTTTTTTGGTTTCATCTGCTTTTCTTTTCTGCGCTTCTGCGCTTCTGCACTCATCGTAGCTGATCGGTTTCTGTCCGCTGGAAAGGGGGAGAGAAACCGATCAGCTACGATGAGTGCAGAAGCGCAGAAGCGCAGAAAAAATCAAGAAAATAATGGTACAGTCAACCCTCCTAGGTTCCAATAGGCCGTTTTTTGGTTTGCAAAATATTTACCCCGTTGAGTAACATGGAACCTGTTTTGGATTCTGGGGCGTCGCCAAGTGGTAAGGCAGCGGTTTTTGGTACCGCCATTCGGAGGTTC
>CAYHED010000117.1:0-5473 GCA_964355615.1 uncultured bacterium | reverse complement strand
CTCATGCGAACCCCGATAAGGTGCTCAATGAGACGTTTGACCTCTTCATGGAGCTGGGTGCAAATGATGAGCAGCTCGACTTTTCCTATATCTACGCTTCTGGGTTCAATGGCTACGCGATTGCAAAGATGGGCGATACTCCAAAGGACTTGACTCCTCTGTTTGATCTGATTTTAACGGCTGTTCCTGCTCCTGCGGGGAGTTTGGAGTTGCCGTTTCTGATGCAGGCTGCGACTTTGAGCTACGACGACTACGTGGGCAGGCAAGCTTCTGGGCGAATTCTCGAGGGGACGATCCGCAAGGGTGACACGGTCACTCGGGTCGATCGCAATGGGAACCACACGAACCACAAGATCGTTCGGATCGAGGGGCATTTGGGGCTCCATAAAGTGGAGATCGATGATGCGGGTGCGGGTGATATCGTCTCTCTGTCTGGAATGCCAGAAATTGAGATTGGCGATACGATTTGCTCTCTAGATCAAGTGGTTCAATTGCCGCCGATCACTTTGGCAGAGCCCACTTTGTCGGTTGAATTCCAAGTCAACGCGGGTCCGTTCGCAGGGCGCGACGGAAAACATATCACGATGAATAAATTGCGCGAGCGTCTCAAGAAAGAAAAGAGGGCAAACATCTCTCTTAAAATCGATGAGATTCCGGGGCGCGATGATGCGATCGAGGTGTGTGGTCGGGGCGAGTTGCATTTGGCTGTGTTGATTGAGGCGATGCGCCGCGAGGGATTTGAGATGGCAATCTCAAAGCCGAAGGTCATCACAAAACAGGTCGATGGGGTTCTGCTGGAGCCGATGGAACGGGTCCATGTCGAAGTGCCTGAAAACTTCTCGGGAACTGTGATCGATGATCTTTCTCGCCGCAAGGGGGAAATGCGGTCACTCACCACTTCTGAGCACGGACTGACCACGATGCAATTCTTGGTTCCGACGCGTGGTCTGATGGGCTATCGCAATGACTTTTTAACCCGCACTTCGGGCTTGGGGATTTTAACTTCGATTTTCGAGACATTTGCTCCTTGGAAAGGGGAAATGGCAGCGCGTCTTCGCGGTGTGATGATCTCCAATACTCCTGGCAAGTCGAATGGCTATGCTCTCTTCAATTTACAGGAGCGCGGCTCCCTCTTTGTCAAACCGGGCGATGAGGTTTATGAGGGGATGATCGTAGGAGAACACTCTCGGGATAATGACTTGGTGGTCAATGCGACCAAAGCCAAGCAGCTGACCAACGTCCGCGCTGCAGGAAGCGATGAGAACATTATCCTCACGCCGCCGCGCCGCTTTACGTTAGAACAGGCGATCGATTACATCGCCGATGATGAACTGGTCGAAGTGACACCTAACTTCGTCCGTCTGCGCAAGGTTTACCTCACAGAAGTAGATAGGAAACGGTATTCAGGCAAAAAACACTGAGATGTTCGATCAGATCTCGCCCACTTATGACAGGACCAATCGGGTCTTGTCACTGGGGCTGGATCTCCGTTGGCGCAAAAAAGTGGCCCGTTACCTCCCTGCAAGACCTCATTGCCATGTGCTCGACTTAGCGACCGGCACGGCCGATCAGTTGATTGCGCTCTTCGAGGCGGGTGCTTCGATCCAGTCTGCAGTGGGGGTGGACCTTGCTGAAGAGATGCTCGAGCTAGGCCGTAAAAAAGTCGGTAAGAAGCCGTATCGAGAGAGAGTGGAGTTACTCGAGGGCAATGCAGAAAGGCTCTCTTTTTTGCCCAACAGCTTTGATGCGGTCACCTGCTCTTTCGGCATCCGGAATGTCTCCAATGTCCCCTCTGCACTCAAAGAGGTGCACCGAGTGCTCCGTCCCTTGGGAAGGGTTCTCATTTTAGAATTTTCTCTCCCCAAACGACCGGTGCTCTGGGGTTATCTCTTGTACTTACGCCATATTTTGCCCTGGGTCGGAGGGCGCTTATCCAAAAACCCCGAAGCCTACCGCTATTTAAATCAGACCATCGAGACGTTCCCCTCAGGGAGAGATTTTTGTCTCAAAATGGAGCAAGCCGGTTTTAAACAAGTGAAAGCGCATCCGATGGCGCTTGGAGCGGTGACTTTGTATGTCGGCGAGAAAGATCTATTGGCGTAACCGCGAAGGGGAATTTCCCCCGGATGGCGCTCAGTTTTTCTGGCGCCCCTTTCAGGGGGATCTCGTTCCACTGGGCTCTTGTGTTAAGACAGTACTCCCCTCTCCGATTCAGTGCATAACACACTCTCCTCCCTGTTTTATCCCTGAGTTCGAGGCGTGGAAGAGGGCTGTTTTGGCTGCCCTAGGCCAGATTGAGAAAGTGGTTTTGGCGCGCAAGTGTGAGCTCTCTCTACCCACAGCGCCAAATCCGTTCGCCATCACCGCTGCCTTGGAGCCCAAAGCAGAAGGAGCGTGCCTCTTTTGCGTCGAGATGGAGAACTTTTCTTTTTTGGGGGCAAGCCCTGAACGGCTCTTTGTTCGAGAAGGGAGGCGCATTGAGACAGAAGCGGTGGCGGGGACGAGAAAACGGGGGCACTCTCCTGAAGAAGACCGGAGACTCAAGGAGGAGCTATTAGGGAGCGCCAAGGATTTAAGAGAAATCGCTCCCGTGCAAGCGCATCTTACCGAAGCGCTCTGGCCGCTCGTGGAGGAGCGTGTGTGCTTTTCTCCGATTGTGATCCATGAGACGCATCATGTGCAACATTTGTATAGCCGCTGCGTAGCGGTGTTGAAGGGGGGAATTTCCGATGCGGAGCTGATCGAGCGATTGCACCCGACGCCAGCCCTTGCAGGAATGCCTCCTCGAAGAGCGATGGAGATGATTGCACAATTAGAGCCCTTTTCGAGGGGGCTTTACGGAGGGGTACTCGGCTGGCAAACGGCGGAGCGCTCCGAATGGGTGGTCGCAATCCGGTGTTGTTTGCTCGAAAAAAAGAGGGCGACTCTTTTTTCGGGAACGGGTATCGTGGAGGGCTCCGAGCCCGACGCCGAGTGGGAAGAGCTCAATCAAAAACTGAGGCTTTACGAGGGGATTTTCTTATGATGCATCTCTGGGTGATCGATCAACTTGTGCAGCAGGGCATCTCCTCTTTTTGCATTGCCCCCGGATCGAGAAGCGCTCCACTGGCTCTTGCCGCTGCAGACCACCCACAAGCAAAAACCTATGTCCACTTTGATGAGAGGGCTCTCGGTTTTTTTGCATTGGGTCTCTCTCAAGGATCCCGAAAACCGGTTGCAGTGATTGCCACGTCGGGCACCGCTGTTGGCAACTTTTTACCGAGCATCATGGAGGCGTTCCATAGCCACACTCCTCTCATTCTGCTCTCCGCCGACCGCCCTTTTGAACTGCGCGATTGCGGAGCCAACCAAGCCACCGACCAGACTAAAATCTTCTCCTCCTTTGTCCACTTCCAAACAGAGATCGACGGGAGCGCTCCTGAAAATGCGGTGCGCGCTAAAGTGGCCCACGGCCTGATGTTCTCCGGCCCTGTCCACTTCAACTGCCCTTTCCGAGAGCCTCTTTCTACAAAGGAAAAAGTCTCCTTTGGGAAGCCCTTTCTATTGAGCCGTCCTCAGCTCGTCGCTCCCCCTCAAAAGATCCCCTTTAAAAGGGGGCTGATTTTAGTCGGCAGAGTCGATGATGTGCGCCCTGTTTTAAAACTCGCTGAGCGGCTCGCTTGGCCCGTTTTTGCCGATGTCTTATCCCAAGCGAGATTGTTTCCCACGAAAGAGCAAATTCGACACCTCGATATTGAGCCGGAATTCGTCCTTCATGTGGGAGAGAGGTTGACCGAGAAGAAGACATTGACGTTGGCTTGTCCCTGGATGCATGTGAGCCCCTATCCGGGACTTCAGGATCCGGCACAAAGGGTGCAGATGCGGGTGCAGTCGGATGTGGAGCCCTTTTGCGAGAGTTTTGAGGCGGGGACCGATACTGAATGGTTGCCGCTCTGGCAAGAGAGAGATCGAGCGAGGCAACTGCGAGAAGCGGTCCACTTCCAAACGGGCTTTACGGAAGCGCATGCGATGCGCGCGATCGAACCTGAGGGAGCCGCCGTATTCTTAGGGACGAGCATGCCCATTCGGTTGGGCGACCGCTTTTTATTTCCCAAAGAGTGCCGCGGGTTTTTCTCGAACCGGGGCCTTTCCGGCATTGACGGCACGATTGCCACCGCAGCGGGACTGTCCGAAGGACTCCAGTGCAAGGTCATTGCGTTCATTGGAGACCAAGCCTGTCTCCACGACCTCAACTCCTTTAGCTTGCTCGAAAAATACCCGGTCCAACTCATCGTCTCCAACAATTTTGGAGGGGGTATTTTTTCTCACCTCCCCTACTCGAGTTCGCCCCACTTTGAAAGTATTTTCGCTGCCGCACACTCCTGGCACTTTGACGGGGTGGCTCAGATGTTCGGTTTGTCCTATCAACGCTGGGATGGGAAAAGCCCCCTCGAGGCAACAGTCTCCGAGTTGGTTACATGCAGAAAGGAAAATGCGATATTATGGTCGTCTTCCTCCACGGCTTCTTAGGAGCGCCCTCCGATTGGGATCCGGTCATCTCTCTCTTGCCCTTTCATTGCGTGGCGTGTGAGTTGCCGGGCCACGGCAAAACTCCCTTTGCTCCGAGCTGGGACATGCCCCTACGCCGTGCCCACTTGGTCGGATACTCCCTCGGCGGCCGCATCGCCGCCGAGTTCGCGAGAGCACATCCCGAACGGGTGCTCTCTCTCACTCTCCTCTCTGCACATCCTGGTTTGGATACGGAGATAGCAAGAGAGGAACGACTGAAGACCGATACAAAATGGGCGGAGTTACTACAAACTCTTTCCATGGAGGAGTTTGTAGAGCGCTGGTACGCACAGCCGCTGCTTACCTCTTTTACACCTGACTTTAAAAAGCGGAGTAAGCACTCTCCTGCAGCACTCGCTGAGACACTTTTGCACTACAGCTTGGCTCATCAAAAAAAAATAGACATGAAACAAGTGCTCGTGGGAGAATGGGACCTTAAATTTCGCGCTCTCCACCCAGATGGAGTCGTGATTGAAAAAGCGGGCCACCAAGTGCATTTGGAAAATCCACGCGCTGTGGCAGACATCATTGCAAGGAGAGTATTGTGATCTGGTTTCCCCACGGAACTTATAAGGACATCTTGTATCACAAGATGCCCGGCATCGCCAAAATCACCATCAACCGGCCCGCTGTGCGCAATGCCTTCCGTCCACTTACCGTCGATGAGATGAGCCATGCCTTAAATGACGCGCGCAATGACCCCGAAATCGGAGTGGTCATCCTCACGGGCGCAGGGAAAGAGGCCTTTTGTTCCGGAGGCGACCAGAAAATCCGCGGAGATGCCGGGTACGCCGATCTGCAGGGAAACAACCGCCTCAACGTCCTCGACTTTCAAAGAGAGATGCGCACTTGCCCCAAGCCGGTAGTGGCAATGGTGGCCGGTTACGCCATCGGCGGCGGCCATGTGCTGCACGTCCTTTGCGAT
>CAYHED010000116.1:0-5493 GCA_964355615.1 uncultured bacterium | reverse complement strand
CTTCAACCCATCGATGTAGAAGCTCAAGGGGGGGAATTTGGTCGGGAAATAGGCAAAGCCGTCTACATCATAGCCTCCCCCTTCCCTTATGTGGAGAGCGACACCACGGACATTTTCTGGCGGCCGGATCAAGTCGAGTTTCCCTTTGGGGGCGATCAGCTCTCGAACGATCGCCCGGAACTGGGGATCTTTCCAGTCTACTGAGAAGCCTGGAAACGTGTGGTTCTTCAGCTCCCAAGTACTTTCAGGGAAATATGGGCACTTATAAATATTTTTTGAAGCAGTCTGAACTTTTCTGAGCTCCCGGTCGTGGAGGACTAGAAAGGAAGAGTACTCGAAGGGTTTATAGAGGAGAGGGACACCCTGCTGATAGGCGAGCCATTTTGCATGGAGGTACGTGATGAGGCAGTCGCCCAAACGCCCTCCGCTGAAGTCGTAGGTCACGTACTGTGGGGCAGTAAACCCGAAGTTAGCGACCGCAATCATAATTATGAGAAGTGATGTACGCATATCCTCGAGCCTGGTATTTTTCGATATTTTTTAAGGGCCACACATCCAAAAAGGTAAGGGGGCGCACTGTTGCCTGGTCTGTCCTTAGGAGGGCAAAGTTGAAGTACATCTCATACTCAGATAAGGTGCACCCGCGGACAAGCGTGCGATCGACGGAGCGGCAAAGGGCTTTCCAGGCGGGAAGTTGGTGCTTTTCTGAGATGAGGTGGAAAAAATCTTCTAAAATAGGCCTTTGAAACAGCATGTGGTGAGCCACTCCCGAGTGTTCGGCATGAACTCTGACTAAGCCGGGCAGCACTCTCGCCATGTGTTCAAAATAGGGGGGATAGTACTCATTGGCCACATTGAAAAGGGGCCCCCCTTGAGCATTCACAAACTCTACAGGCCGCACAAAAATGACATCTGCGTCCAAAATCAGTACATTCGAAGAGATGCCAGGAATTACAAGGGGAGCGTACAGCTTGAGGAACTGTTGAAAAATCCACCCTATACGGCAGTTTTTTTGCTTGAGAAATTTTTTCGTCGCTTTTCGATCCCCATGGAAAATTTCCTTAGCCAAGCTGTTTTTAGAAAACGGGTATTTTGCCTCATCAAACCATTCCGCTTGGTCGGTGAGTTGCCGACTCGAAATGACGATGATTCTTCGGATATTTTTCCCGTAAGTGCGAATCCCGTTGATGCAGAGGGGGAGCATTTTTGCATCTTTGGGAGCGCAAGGGATGACTACATCGATCGGTTCAGCAGAAAACTCGTAACGTACCTTGGGGAAGGGAGGTTCCTCTGCAAAGAGGAGAGAGCAGAGAGCGAGACAGAGATAAAGCCATCGTTGCATAAATGAGTTCGATTGTAGCAGATTGCTCAATTGAGGTCACCTCTTCTCGAGCAAGAAAAAATAACCACGGAGGCACGGAGGAAGAGGAGGAAGCACAGAGACGAGGCTCTGCCTCGAGCTCCGCAAAAGGGCCCCAAGCCCTTTTGAATCCCAAATCATAGGAGTTCAGAGGACGTCAGTCCTTTGATGGGAGCGCGAGGGCAAGGCCCTCGCTTCTCTAGCTATCTCCTTTTTCTCCGTGCCTCTGTGGTTATTTTTTATTTTTTTTGACCCCCGAGGTCACTGGCGAAAGGAGGAGAGCTCGTTGCGATAGGTTAGCAAGGCCGCATCGACGATGAGTCCGTGGGGGAATTTACGAGAGACACGATGCATGAAATCGAGGTCTTCTCCGGGATCAAACGAAGAGTTCCAATGAACGCGGCGTGCGGCCCGCCGAGAAAGAGCTATGCTCCCATAAGAGACTTTCTGAGAAGTCTCCTTTTCATAAGGAGTGTGCACAACCTGAGTTGCATCATAGTTTTGGGGAGGGGGATCTTCAGGATAGACGAACGAGTGGATGAGAAAATCGACTTTGTCTTCCTCGAAGAAGTGGCACACTACCTCCAATCGTTGGGGATGGGGTATATCGTCTGCATCCTGAAACACGAGGGTAGTCCCTGTGGCCAGGTCGCAGGCGCGATTGCGGTTGGTGCCGGCGGAGAGTTTTTCTTCGTGGAGAAGGACTTTAACGGGGAATGCCCAGGGGCCTCGCTGAAGTTGCGCAATCAGCTCTGGCGCTACGCGGCCTGCTTCTGAGAGAGAAATCACCACCTCATTGGGGCGTCTTGTCTGAGCCTCATAAGCACGGAGCAAATCGGGAAGACAGCAAGCATGCTTGTAATAACAAGGGATGATCACGGTAACGGTGAGCGGCTGGAAAAAAAGGGCCGCTACAGTCAGAAAAAGGCTGGAAATAACCCACTTCATCTAATAACGCCCAACATCCTGCTTAAAACCGCGTTATCAGGGAAACGGGTATTTTTCAGCAAGGTCACATTGAGGCGACGGCTTGTTTGCGGGTAGGAAAAGAGGCCTGGATGGGCTTGGGAAGTGAGCATTTGAGCTCTTCGAAAGGCGTCGTTCAAGAACGAAAAATCGTACTTGTAGAAAATAGTAAAGGGTCTTCCCTGTCCAGCGCCTGGATAGGGATATACAGGTTCAAAGCGGACGAGCCACGATTCATATTGGGTATTGGCAGCCACTTGGGATGGGTAACCACTCTCCGCGATAGTTAGGCCGTTCAACCGAGCGGAGGGGTCGATCTGATTGAAGCCGAGGACCTCTGAGGCAGCGGTAAAAATGCGCAAAGGAGCATCTGCTCCTGAGTCGATCCGCGCATGGGCTTCTGCGATAAATACACCTGGATTGAGGAGCGGTTTTTCGGGGGGTGCGTAATCAGCTACTAAAGTGACCATTGCCGCAGTGGACCGGATGGCGCTCGATTCTTTAAGCGTAAAGTGTCTTCCTGCGATCATCAACACCTCTCCGCCTGTGCGCACCTCTGTGGCAACGGTCGTATCATTGCCGGAAAAGGTTGAGATCTTTCCAGAAGAGGAGGTCACAGACTGCCGGATCTCGAGGTTATTGCCCGCGCTCAAGTAGATGAGTCCGCTATCGGTAGAAATAGGCTGCCCAAGAGAAAGGTTAACCACTGCTTGGGCTGTGATTTCTCCCCCTCGAGTCGCAAGCGATTGGTCGATTGCGAGGTCATAGAAAGGCCCCAAGTGGATGTTGCCGGTATTTGTTTTGAGCTGGAAGTGGGCATCTGACTGGGTGCCGATGCGCAAAGTCTCTCGATGGTGGGGATTCGGCGTCCCGCAGGTTAAGATCAGATCTCCCGAATCGGTGGTGAGCGATACTTTAGCCGTGTTTGTATAAGAGCCACGTCCGCTGATCGCCGGAGAGCTATTTGAGAAGAAAGACTTCACGGGATCGATCGGTTGGCCGCAAATAGAGACGATATGGTTTTCTTCAGATTTCCACAGATTGCCGGGCTTGAAATCGCGGCCGCAATTCAAGCGGACGCTCCCCTTTCCTGTTTCAACGCTCGAGGGCATGGCGATGTCTCCCCCCGCGTTAATGAGGAGCGATGCATCTCCTGACCCCAACCGCCCTTCTCCGGGAGTGCTCCGAATGTTCCCTCCGGCATAAATCTGGGTGATACCGGCGCGTGTACCCAACTGCGCCGTTCCTAAAGCGATATCTTTCAATGCAGCGATTTGTACTCCCCCCTCTTCGCTGGCGCTCACAATCGCCCCATCGAGCTCCATCGAGCCACCTGAGACAACGACTGTGCGCGTCTGGCTAGACGAGTGAGTGTGCGTGCCGATGTGCCCTTGATCCATGGCAAGGTTCCCTGCGACAAATACGGTGACATCGCCGTTAAATACACCCTCTTGCAGAGCCCCCACAGCTGTGTGAGGGAGGAGTTGGAGGTCCCCCTGTACGTGGAGAGAAATATTCCCCTCGTAAGAGAGGGGGGAAGACGAGAGCATTTTCCCCTCAAAACCGTGCCCTAAAACGGCCAGCGCCGACTTTGTACCCATGCGGAGGTTGCCACCGCACCAAACAGAGATATCTCCCGCCAAGGCAATGGCCCCTTTGCGCGAGCCGTGCAATCCACCGTGTCCTACCTGAGCAGGAGAGCGGAAGGCCCCGCCCTGAATGGAGACATCTCCCTCCGTCCAAATGGTAATGGGAGTCTCCCAAGTGGTGACTCCACAAGGAGCGTTGATTGCGCCATGCCCAATTTGCGCTCCGCTAAAGGGGGAACCCGCTGCTCCCTCTAAAGTGAGCCTTCCGCAATCGATTTCGATCGGTCCGGTGCAGTGAGCCGTTGTCGTATAGAACCCGATCTGAACAGAGTGCGCCTCTCCCCCCAAAATTTTGAGGTGGGCAGAGGGGGCGCTGACCAGAGTTTTCCCATGTTCTGAGCCGATAGAAACCGATGCCATCCCTGGCGTAATCAAAATGTCTTGCGGAGCGGAGAGGGAAACATCGCCAATTCCCGCATTTTGGATATTGGCGTGGATGGAGAGGGAGGTCCCCGCAGAGAGATGGAGTGAGTTGGGTGAAGTCCAGATGATATTTCCATCGGGGAGCACCGTTGTCTGCCCCAACGAGCGGATTTCGACATTCCCCTGCGACTGTAAAAAATTGCTCAGGTTGATCGGATCGATGGCCGTCGCTGCATCGCTTAAAAGTGAGAGAGCGTCCACAGGAATCACATATACCTCAGAGGGAGAGAACGTCAAAGTCCCATTCACACCGAATGGCGCAGAGAGATCCCCCCTCCAGCCAAAGTCGATCTGCCCGTTTGAGCGAAGAGTAATCGTCCCTCCGTTGCCCCCTTCAGGCCCGCCACAAGCAGCTATTTTACCCAAAACGACAAGCGAGCGCCGCCCCTCAATTTCGATCGAGCCGCCGGAGTTGCCCTCTACCCCACTCGCAGAAACTTCAGCACTTGGATCGATAAAAATCTCTGAACTCTGAATGAGCACCTCTGGAGCCTGGATCGTCCCTCCAGAATGGCGAAAGGCTGAGGCGAATGCGTTCCCCTCTTTCATGTGGACACCTTCTGAAGGGCGCACAAAGATGCGGCGGTCTCCCGACGGCTTGAGGAGACAGTTATTTTCAGCGATGAGAGCAGCGAGCTTCCCGCTGACCAGCGTCCCCCGATTTTCTACATTATGCCCTATCAGGAGAGCCTCATTGTCAACCCGAATCGTCCCCTCATGAATGATTTTGGCCTCTGAATTGCCTTGAAAAGAGAGCTCCCCCGTTTTGAGGTAGAGGTCCCCATTGAGATCCAGCGTAGAGGCGATGAAGCTGGCCATGTTGATCATAGCATCTTTGCCCACGATAATTCCATTCGGGTTGATGAGGACAATGGCGCCGTTAGCTTGGAGCTGCCCCATCAAACGGCTCGGATCGTGATCGAGAACCCGGTTGATCGCTATTGAGTCGATTCTAGGTTGTACAAACTCTGTTCTTTCCCCCACTTCGATCGAAAAGGTTTTCCAGTCAATGATCGCCTGATCGCCCGCCTGAATGCGAAGATGCTCGGGAGACACCGCTTCAATGCCCACCTCTCCATGGACGACAGTAGGCCC
>CAYHED010000115.1:0-5522 GCA_964355615.1 uncultured bacterium | reverse complement strand
TGGATCGAGCCGGAGTTGATGTCTTTAGGGGAGAAAGAATTTAAGGAGCTCCTCTCTCATAGTTCTTTGGCCCCCTATCGCTTTCATTTGGAAAAGATCGGTCGGATGCGCCCCCACACCCTCTCTCCGCAGATGGAAGAGCTGATGGCGCTGAATGGAAAGAGCCTCGATACGGCGCACAAGGCGTTTAGCGCTCTGAACAATGCCGATATGACCTTTAAGTCGGCTTTTAATTCGAAGGGGGAGGAGCAGCCTCTCACTCATGGAAGCTACATGGCTTATATGCGGAGCCCAGATCGGGAGCTGCGCCGCACTTCATTTGAAAATATGAGCCAGGGCTACGAGGCGCATATCAACACGCTGACTGAGCTCATTCAGGGCCAAGTGGAGAGTCACCTCTTTTCCACGAAGGCGCGCAAGTTCGGAAGTTGCTTAGAATCGGCCCTCTTTCCCCACCAAGTGGACCCCGCTGTCTATACCAATCTCATTCAAGCCGTTCGGAGCCGTTTGCCTTTGATACACGAATATGTGGCTCTGCGCAAAAAGATGCTCAAGCTCGACCAGATCCATATGTACGATCTCTACGCTCCTCTGGTAGGGGAAGCGGAAACAGAGATGAGCTATTTAGAGGCTCGCGAGGCGGTGATTACTTCGGTGGCGCCAATGGGGACGGCCTATCAGACCGCCTTGAAAAAGGGGCTTGTCGAAGAGCGATGGGTCGATGTGTATGAAAATGCGAAAAAAAGATCGGGCGCCTACTCAACTGGCTGCTACGATAGCATGCCCTACATTCTGATGAATTACCAAGGGACTCTCAACGATGTCCTCACATTGGCCCATGAAGCAGGGCACAGTATGCACAGCCTTTTGAGCCGTAAAAACCAGCCCTACATCTATGCGCAGTACCCGATTTTCGTAGCAGAGGTGGCCTCCACCTTCAATGAGCAACTTTTATTGCAACACCTGAAGACCAAGGCCAAATCAAAGCAAGACCTGGCCTTCCTCGTCAACTACCAGATTGAGGGGATTTGTGCTACCATCATGCGCCAAACGATGTTTGCCGAATTTGAGCTCCAAATTCACCGCTGGGTAGAAGAGGGGACTCCCTTAACGCCGACGCTCCTTAAAAAATATTGGCTCGAGCTCTCCCGCGATTACTACGGACCCGAAATCGTCCTCGATCCCGGAGTAGAAGTGGGCTGGGCTCGGATTCCCCATTTCTACTACAACTTTTACGTCTACCAGTATGCAACAGGACTCAGCGCCTCCTTGGCCCTCTTTGAAAAAGCGGGAAAATCTTCCGCCAATCGGGACAAGTACCTCGAGTTCATCTCTTCTGGCGGCAGTAAATTCCCCCTCGACCTGTTAGAGAGAGCCGGCGTGGATATGAGGACCCCCGCCCCCGTCAATGCGGCCTTTGACCACTTCGCGGGGCTCCTCAAAGAGTTCAAACAACTCCTCGAGGTGAAATGAGATACTGGGAGCGATTTAAAAATCGGAATATGCCAAGGAGGCGCCCTGGTTTTGGGTCAGGCGAAGCCGGCGCCGAAGTAGCTCAACCCAAAGGGTTGGGCGATGCAGGCGGATCCCAAAAGCAGAGGCTGTCCGACGCCGGCAGAGCCGATTTTTCAATCGCGAGCAGTATAGCGACTGCTGAAACAAAAGTACCCCCCACACTCGTTTGGAGGGCCTGGAATCAGGCCCACTCCATCGACACCTCCCTCGGCATCCCCAAAAAGCAAGGGAAGTTCAGTTACCTCATCTGCGACGTGAAGAGGGGAGAGCAGTTTTCCATCCGGTGGAAGACCCTGTTTGTCCGGCTGATTTTTACCTACCGGGTCCAACCCCTCTATTCCGGCTCGCAGCTCTCAACCCAAGTCCAGGTGAAGGGAGTCTTTGGTTGGCTTGTCCGCCGGATGATCGGGCGGAAGCTGAACGAGCAGCTCGCCACAGTCCTCAAGGACATGGTCGCCCAGTTAGAGGGAAGATGTTAGGGAATAATAGGCCAATTTGGTATACAGTTCGTCATGCGTTGTACTAGCTATTGCACTGCCGCCTCCTACGACATCCCTCGGTTATTCCAGTTCCTCCAGGTGATGGGCGCCTCGCAGCTCTACCGAGATGTCATCCACACACAGCCCAAAGATGACAACGGCCTTCGCCGCGATCTTTTCTACTTCCCTTACGGAGTGGTCGTTTTTTGGGGCTTTACCGAAGAAGACGAACAAGAGCTCCTCTCATCGCTCAAAAAATTTGAAAAAGAGCCGCTAGCGAGATACGAAAAAGATGAGTTTACCTTCTCTTACGGAGACCGGATGAGCATCGAGCTCGATGAGATCCAGCTCCATAAAAAAGATTCGATGACGAAGCTCGCGGTCTCTTATGCGATTGGGCAGTCGGTCAAGTTGACGGTCTTTGAAGAGACCATTTCTAAAACCATCGAGCATAGCAAGTACTTGCCCAAGGAACTTTCCATCAGAGGGAAAATCCCTCTGTCGCGAAGAGAGATCTCGCGCAAAATGGGGGAGCTCTTCTTGGAGAGAAATTACATCAACTTGCACACGGAAATTTTGGATACGCCAGAATTTTTTTGGGAACATGCCGACTTGGAGCCGCTGTACCGGAGAATGACTCACTACCTAGATGTCAATAAACGAATTGAGCTCTTGAATCGACGTCTTAACCTCTTGCACGAGCTCTTTCAGATCTTGGGCAATGAGCTCAACCACCAACACTCCGCTCGCCTCGAAATCACGATCATTATCCTGATCGTGATTGAGGTGGTCCTTGTATTGCTCAAGGACCTTTTCCACGTGATTTAAGCTGCTGGGAAAGCAAACTCAGGGACTTTGAATTCGAGCTTCATGCTAAGCCCTTTCTGAGATTGGTTCGAAACCATGTTGTATCCCCATTCGGCGGCATTAAGGCCGATGATCATCAAGGCGGCGAGGATCGCAGCACTCCCAACGGCCATTCCAATCACGTGACCCGCCAGACATAAAAGGGCACCAACAGCTAGCGTCAGCCCCAACCCCAATAGAACTTTACCTGCCACTTCTCTCACCCTTTCCATGGTCGGGTCTTTGGGGGGAGATGGCTCTTTTTTGAACTCGACTGTGTGATGAAGTTCGATAGGTTGTGAATTATTTAATGTAATATTCTGTGGTACCATAATCAACCTCTTTGTGTTTCGGAAGTATTTTGACATTAAGTGCAATTAAATGGAACTGCTAATTTAAAGACTTTACATGGGTGGCTTCGGGGCCCTTTCTGCCGACGGTGATTTCGAACTCAACCCGTTGACCATCAGAGAGGGACTGATTGGGGGTCTCCACCTGAGCGATTTGGACGTAGATGTCTCTACCCCCCTCGTCTGGGGTAATAAATCCAAACCCTTTGTCGTGATTGAACCACTTTACAGTTCCCTTCGTCATATATACCGCTCGTGATTAAAAAATTGGTTCTGCCGGCGTCTGGCAGCCACTGCTTTTAGGTCCGCTTGCATCGCCCAACCCTTTGGGTTGAGCTGCTTCATCGCCGGCTTCGCCTGACCTAAAATCAGGGCGCCTCCTTGGCATCTCCCAATTTTTAAATCACTCCCGGTATTAAATTATTCTCTAGCTCTTTTATTTAGTGTGGTCAAGAAGAAATATCTTTGTTATATAAAAATTTATATGAAGAAATGGCTGAAGGTGATTGTTTTATCTGGGCAACTGTTCTTTCGCACTCGGTGCGATTTAAGGGTTTTTGCTTTGACTTACTACACGGCCCTCTCAGCGGTTCCCCTTTTTGCCCTGCTCTACGGGCTCAGTCGGATGTTGGGGTTGGAGACGTTTATTCAAGAGACATTATTGATCCGTTTTTCGCAGCAGAAAGAGGCTCTTTTAGAGGTGTTTTCCCTCTCGAAGAATTTGCTGGATGGGTTTCATGGGGGAGTCATTGCGACGATCGGGTCGATCATCGTATTTGGGAGTATTTGGTTTTTGCTCGATCACCTTGAGCGAGTCGTCAATCAGCTTTGGGAAGTGAAGGGGCGGATTTCGATAAGGAAAGTTCTTTCTGACTACTTGGCCATGTTGTGTGCGGCACCTCTACTTTTTTTCTTGCTCAGCAGCATTCGGATCCATGTTTTTTTCTTCCCCTACTTGCTCTTTTGGGTTCTGTTTTCATTTATTTATTGGGCGCTTCCGAACTGCAAGGTATCCGTTGGCTCTGCTCTCATCGGAGGGGCTATCAGCGCGGCACTCTATTTGATTGTTCAGTGGGGCTACATCTATTTTCAAACTCAGGCGACTCAATATGGAGCGGTGTATGGGAGTTTATCGGCGCTCCCCCTATTTTTCGCTTGGGTTCAAGTGTGTTGGTATGTTTTTTTATTTGGCGCGGGCGTCTGCCACGCTCATCAGACAATCAAGGGAGAATAAGTTCATGTATCCAGTCCAGTTCGATCTCGCATCTTGGAAAATCGCCGAGGGCGCGCTCAAGGGAAAGTCTCTGAAGGAGACGATTCCGGGCATCTCTTTTGCTTGTCAGATCGTCAAGGGAAAAGGCCCTTTTGAGGTGCCCGGCGACGGAGTCGGCTTTGCTCTGCACGGAGGTGTGGTGAAGGGAGGGGAGGAGCCCGCCCTCCTCAAGAAGGGTGATGCGATGACCCTCTCAGGTAAGATCGTGCTCGATGCAGAGGTCGTTTTATTGGTGGTCTATTCTACAGAACCTCCCCACGGAAAGCCGCTGGTTGTTGCGAAGATTTTGCCCCATCACCTGCAGAGCGATTTCCATCATCAGTGGGTGCTCCTCCTCCGGTTGAAAGAGTTCGTCTTGGACCGGATCAACGTGTTTGATCGGTTGGCTGTTGGCGTGATCCCTAAAACCTACCAGATCTTTTTCTGCGTGGAAGAGGGGGCGACGCTGTCGGCCGATGGGCATACAGCGAAGCTCGAGATGAACGCCGCTTACTGCATCCCCGCCGAGAGCCACCAGATCGTGATTGAAGGGCGCTGCCAAGTGCTCCGCATTCGCCTGGATTGAAAATCAGCAATGCCATTAGACTGTCTCCCAACAGGAGAGGTTATGGCAGCAGCTAATGAAATATGGACAAGCAGAGTACTTTATAAAAGACCAAGAGAACAGGTAGAATTCGATTGCGATGATGACCTGCGAAAGTTAGCAGAGCGCAGTCAGGACTGCAAAAAGCTCAATTGTGCGGATGCCACACGAATTACCGATGCCGGATTGGCCCACTTAGAAACTCTCCCTCTTTATCAATTGGTTCTTTCAGGATGCAAGAAAATCACTGATGTGGGGCTCTCCCACTTATCAAGATCTGATCAGAGAAGAGGACAACTCCCAGGGACTTTCCCTCTGCTCTACTTAGATCTTAATTGCTGCGACAAAATCACTGACGCTGGGCTCGCCCACTTAACAGTTCTTCCTCTTGTAGACTTGGACCTTGGGTATTGCTCAGGACTTATACCGCTCGTGATTCAAAAATTGGTTCTGCCGACGCCTTACCCCAAAGAACG
>CAYHED010000114.1:0-5580 GCA_964355615.1 uncultured bacterium | reverse complement strand
GAGGCTGAAAGTTTTCTCGCCAAGAATAAACAGATCGAAGGGGTTGTTGCTCTAGAGGAAAATAAGCTCCAATACAAAATTGATCGGGCAGGAAACGGGCCCTCTGCGGAGCTATCCAGTGAGCCCCTGCTCAGCTTCAAAGTTTATGGCTTAGACGGCCACCTGATCGGAGAAAGCGAAGGGGAAGAGGTGATGACCCTAGAAGATACGCTCCCCGGATTTAGTAAGGGGGTCGTCGGGATGCATGAAGGGGAAAAACGGACCCTCTACATCCACCCCGATTTAGGGCAACCCCAAGAAGGGCTCTGTATCTGTGAAGTGGAGCTCATCAAAGCAGACGCAGCCAAAGAGCGCCCGATGCCCAATCTAGAAGGTCTTGAGGCCACTTTCTGAAAATCATCCTCTTCCAACCCCAAATTCCCCAAAATACAGGGAACATCGTCCGCACTTGCTCTGTCACGGGAACAGAACTCGTACTCGTCCGCCCTCTCGGCTTTAGCACTCAAAGCCGCCACCTCAAACGAGCCGGCCTCGATTACTGGGAAGGGGTCTCTGTAGAACAAATTGACGATCTCGAAGCCTATTTAGAAACCTCTGGCGCCCCTTTTTTCTTTTTCTCTAGCCGCGCGAGGCAGCTGTATACAGAAGCGACTTATCCGAGCAACGCGACCCTGATATTCGGCTCAGAGACGACAGGGTTACCAGAGAATCTGTGGCAAAGGTGGGAGCAGCATTTTTACAAACTCCCCATGCAAGAAGGGGCACGCTGCCTGAACTTAGCCAGCAGCGCAGCCGTTGCTCTCTACGAAGCACTCAGACAAAATCACTTCGGAGGCCCGAAGAGAAGCGACGCCACCAAAGACAATACAAGACTGCACAGTGCAGAAGTCGTCAAGGGGACGTAGAGAACCATCCCCCCTTTGCGAATGATGAGATCCCCAGGCAATTTACCGAACCACTGACCGACCCAAGGCACCTCCACATTCAGGTGGAGGGCCAGGCCAATGCCCACGATAAAAAGGACCAAGAAAAAGATCCATCTACCCAGCATGCTAGACCGCAGACTGAATGAATTCTTTGATATCGGCTTGGTTGCGTAGCCCGACTAAACGGCTCACTTCCTTCCCATTCTTAAAAAGAATCATCGTAGGGACAGAGGTGATTTGAAAACGGGTCGCAGTCCCCTGCTCCTGATCGATATCGATCTTTACGACAGACGCCTGCCCCTTCATTTCCTTGGCCACCTCTTCGAGAACAGGAGCCAGCATGCGGCAAGGGCCACACCAGTTAGCATGGAAATCGACCAGGGTCACCCCTTTTTGGATCGTCTTTTCAAAATTCTCATCAGTTAAGTGTTGCACTGCACCTTTGTCGGACATAAAGTACCTTCCCTTTTCACTCCAGTATAGGAGAAGGAGCCCTTTTCCGTCTTCCCTTTAATCCCTCTGGACAGTAGAATGGAAGACGTCATTTGCGGCCATGGCGGAATTGGCAGACGCGCTAGATTCAGGTTCTAGTGGGGGCAACTCGGTGGATGTTCGAGTCATCTTGGCCGCACACAAATGAGACAAGGGGGGAAGCTACGCTTCCCCCCTTTTTTTGCTGACATCCAATCTCCCATCATACTAACATCCAGTTACTTAATTAAAGAATACTAATATAGATAATTATAGTTGAAAATTAACTAATATTTAGCGTATAATACATCTAATTATGGCATCAGAATCAGTGCGCACATTTACTCCAGACGCTTACAAGATCCTTAAGGCAGAGGTCCAAAAAGTTGTTCGGTGGGGTCACCCTCGAGAAGAGAAAGCGGATCAAGACCTCCGCATACAGAGCATCCTCCAGACAATAGGGAAACACTTTCAGCGAATGTCGATCCGCTCCAGTAGAAGGCCTACCACTCATTTCTTTGAGTTTGAGTACCCGACCAAGGTCGGGATCTCCCGAGACTGTTGCCGCCTTGAAATCACTGCGTTAGGAGCTCCCCCTACAATGCGCGTTCACAAGGACATTAGAATTCACCTTGAGGAGCCCCTTGATGTGATTCGGGCTTTACAGAAAGAAGAGAAACAGGCAGTTGACACTACATCAGACGAGGACGAAGAGATTCCGAGACAGCTTGTAGTAGGAAAGATCCCTCTTCGCCTCTCACGTGAAGTGAGAGAGGGGCTCCTTGGACAGAGAGCAGAAGACCACTATATTTGGCTTCATGAAATCAAGCAGGCTCTAGGATACGTTCCCGCCGACTCTCTAACCAATATAAAAAAAAGGAAAGACTTTTATTTCCGATATCTGCCGAAAGAAGATCGGATTCTCAACGTCGTAGTCGAGCGACATCAAAAGGAGAAAATTCCCCTAATGGTTTTGACTGCCTACATCATGAATCGCCACACCTCTTTCACCAAAGATCGAGTCGCCCCAACATCCTCTGATGCCGTCTACGAAAGCTGGTACGAAAACCTCGAAGAAGTGGGAACGCCCCCCTAATTGGCAGTATTCTTAAGCCTCTGCCCGAAAAATCCATCAAATCCATGAGACTTGTCTCCGAAAGTCGAGCTTAAGGAGGGCTTCCCTTCGCCCCAGCTTCGTACCAATGTTGCAGGGAGGCGAGCGCCTTGGAGGTGCGCTCGAGGATGGCTTGCTGCATCTCTTTTTTCCCTAGGCCGGCAAACTCTTCCCAATCGATCGGACTGCCGAAGACGCAGGCTACTTTTCCAAAGAATTTCGGCCATTTTTGACCGATCGGCCAAGCGGCATAGGTGCCGTGCACGTAGACGGGGAAGATCCAGCACTCCGCCTTTTGGACCAAAAAGGCTATGCCCCTCTCGAGCGGCTGCAGAGCGCCATCGGGAGAGCGCTGCCCTTCGGGGAAAATAATCACCTTCTTCCCTTCGCTGAGCAACTGCAAGATGAGGCGGAACGTTTTAATATCGGATGCGTCGCGTTCTACAGGATGGGAGTTGAGGCGGCGAATCATAGCGCCTAATAGGGGGATATCGAAGAGCTGCCCCTTTGCTAAGAAGTGGACCTCTTCAGGACAGGAAATAGAGACTACTTCTGGATCGTAAAGGGAGGCGTGGTTGGCAGCTAAAATGCCGGCGCCTGGACGAAAGTGTTCCCGTCCATAAATTTTTAAACGAAAGCAGGTGCGAAAGAAAAACCGAGCGAGCCAATAGATGAAAAAATAAAAGGGTTTCATCGAGGCATAGGGCCATTTTTTCTTCGGCTTGAGGTGGACAATTTGTTGAATCACTTGCTCTACCGTTAAATAGGAGGTATCGATCAACACCGCATCTTTTGCTTGGCAGAGGGGGGAGAGTTTGCGGGTAGAATCGGTCTCATCGCGCGCTTCAATTTCCATCTGGATCTGATCCAAACTCATCTCCGCATCGGGGAATTTACCTCTGAGCTCTTGGAACCTTCTCTCAGCGCGGATTTTGGCTTTGGCTGTGAGAAAAATTTTCAGATCGGCATTGGGAAATACAACAGTTCCCATATCGCGCCCTTCAAAGACTGCATCGGTCTCTTGGCCAAATTTGCGCTGGATCCGGACGAGCGCTTGCCGAACCTCTGCATAGACGGCTACTTGCGAGGCAACATTCGAAATCTGTTGGGTCCGGATTTCTTTGGTCACTTCGTGGGTGCCGACAAAATAGGAGCGCTCTCCTGCTGGATTAGTCCGGATATGAAACACAAAACGGGAAATGAGCTCTTCCACTTGGGCTCGATTCGCAGGGTCCACCCCTTCATGAAGAATTTGCCACGCAACGGAGCGGTACATCGCTCCTGTATCAAAAAAGGTAAAGCCCAGCCGCTTGGCTACTTCTCTCGCAACGGTTGATTTTCCTGTCCCTGAAGGACCGTCAATAGCAATGATCATATCAATAAATAGATGTAAAGAATCGGAGCCGTGAAGAGCAGCGAGTCAATCGCATCCAGCCCTCCTCCCAACCCCGGTAGGTTGTTGCTGTCTTTTTTATTTGCATCGCGCTTCAAAAGCGATTCTGCAAGGTCTCCAAACTGCCCTACGGTTCCTAAGATAAGTCCGAGGAACACCGATTGCATTGTACTTAAAGGGAGCAGGCAAGAAAACCCGTAACTAGTGGCCAGTGCGCAAGCGAGGCCAAAGAGAGCCCCCTCCACTGTTTTCCCTGGGCTGATATGGGGCGCGAGCTTGACTCTCCCTAAGAGAGTGCCGCAAAAATAGGCTCCCACATCGGTCAGTTTGGTCACTGCGATGAGATAGGCTAACCAAAGGCGCCCATCGACACAGGGGAAATAGAGAACCCCTAACATCATCCCCACCGGAACGGCAATATAGACCAATCCAAATGTAGAAACTGCCAGATCGACAATCGCTCCCGGATTTTTATTGAAGTGGAGGGCAAAAAGGCCCAATAACCCCGCTCCAAATACCGCCATGGGCAGATAGGGAAAAGGGAGAACAAACGAGACTACTTCTGCAATGGTTACAATCGCTAAGAAATGGAATAGTACCCGTCCCCCTTTATTTCTCGCCAGTTGCTCATACTCCCACATGGAAACAGCGGCTAACAAGGCCGCCAAGAACACAATAATCAGCTGCACTATAGGCTGGAAGGCATACCAGATTAAACAAACCATGATGGGAATCAATAGGACTGAAACAGTCAATCTGCGCACGAAATCTTGCATGGATCTACACTCCTCCTCTTCGATGGCGTCGCTGGTACGAGCCAATTGCCTCTATTAAATGCTTAGAATTAAAATCTGGCCATAGCACATTTGCAATATAAATCTCAGCATACGAAATTTGCCACAAGAGAAAATTGCTCACTCGTTGCTCTCCACCTGTTCGGATTAACAGCTCAGGATCTCCCCAAGGCGCTGTATCTAAGTAAGATGAAATTAAATTCTCGGTAACCAATTCAGGGGATGTTCCGAGCAATTTCTTAAAAACGCGGCAGAGCTCATCGCGCGCACCGTAGTTGATCGCCAATACAAGATTGATTTTGGAGCCCTCTGCAGTGATCCGTTTCGTCTCTTCAAGGGCTTTTTGCACAGGCGGGGGCAACTGAGAAATATTGCCGATAGCATCGAGCCGAACCCCGTCTTGAATCATCTCTGCCCGTTTCTGAACAAGGTAGGTCTCCAAAATCTCCATAATCGCTTCTACCTCCCCCTCGGACCGTTTCCAATTCTCAGTAGAAAAGGCGTATACAGTGACCGTTTTGACTCCCAGATCAGCCGCGGACTTCAGCACCTCGCTCAGGACTTCAGCACCCTTCCAATGCCCCATCATCGAAGGGATTCCCCCCTCTTTGGCCCAGCGACGATTGCCATCCATGATGATTGCGATATGTTGAGGGGCGGTCATTGGAAAAAGGGTTCCAGCCAAATCGTTTTTTCTCGGTCGGGGCCCACAGAGATCAGCGCGACCGGGAGCTCACACAATTCTTCTATGCGGCGAATGATTCTTTTTGCAAGGGGAGGCAGTTCGTTGTACACCTGCACATTTTGCGTCGATGTTTTCCAGCCGGGAAGCGTTTCATAAATCGGGTGTACCTGAGCTAACTCCTCCACAGTCGGAGGAAA